>NZ_JAUCDN010000410.1:0-2412 GCF_034675085.1 Devosia sp. | reverse complement strand
GCGCTCGCCCCATGACCTCGCCCGACGCCACCGGCTACCTGCTGCGCGCTTTTTTCGAAAGCCTGCGCCGGCACATCTATACCGAGCAGGACATCATCGCGCTCCTTACCGACACGCGCAACTGACTGCGTCTTCTGGATTTTTTCTTATGCAAGCCGATCTCGTCACCCGCTATTCCGCCCCTGTCCCGCGCTATACCAGCTATCCTACGGCGCCGCATTTCCATGCCGGCATCACCCCGCAGACCTATGCGCGCTGGCTGGGCGAAGTGCCTGAAACCGCAAGTATTTCCCTTTACCTGCACATCCCTTATTGCGACCGGTTGTGCTGGTTCTGCGGCTGCCACACCAAGCACACGCTGCGCTACGAGCCCATCGCCAGCTATCTCGAAGCGCTGTTCGCCGAAATCGACTGGGTCGCCGAAAAGCTCGGCGGGCGCGGCCGCGTCACTGCCATCCATCTGGGCGGCGGCTCGCCCACAATGCTCTCGGCTCCCGACATGACCCGCCTGAAGCAGCGGCTTGAGACCCACTTCGCCATCGCGCAAACCGCTGAAATCAGTATCGAAATCGACCCCAACGATCTGGGAGAAGATCGCTTCGACGCCATGGCCGAATTCGGGCTGACCCGCGCCAGCGTCGGCGTGCAGGACTTCGACGAAAAGGTGCAGCGCGCCATCAACCGCCTGCAAAGTTTCGAGCAGACAAGCCACGTCATCAACTCCGTGCGCCAGCGCGGCGTCCATTCGGTCAATGTCGACGTGCTCTACGGCCTGCCCTACCAGACGCTGGAGAGCATTGAGGCCACCATCGCCCAGGTATTGACGCTAAACCCCGACCGCACCGCGCTTTTCGGCTATGCCCATGTGCCCTGGATGAAAAAGCACCAGCAGATGATCCCCGAGGCGGCGCTGCCCGATATCCACGCCCGCTATGCCCAGTCGCAACTGGCGGCCGGGCTGCTCAATGAGGGCGGCATGGGGTCCATTGGCTTCGACCACTTCGCCAAGCCCAGCGACAGCCTGGCCATCGCCGCCGCCAATGGCAAGCTGCGCCGCAATTTTCAGGGCTATACCGACGACCGCGCCGATCTGCTGATCGGGCTGGGCGCCTCGGCCATCGGGCAATTGCCGCAAGGCTATGTGCAGAACATCACCCCCACCGGCGAATACCAGAAGGCGGTTCTGGCCGGCAATGGCGCCACCACGCGCGGCTTCGCCCTCACCGATGCCGATAGGCTGCACGGCTTCGCCATCGAGGCCCTGCTCTGCCGCTTCGCCCTCACCCGTGCCGAATTGCAGGTCTTCGGCCCCGCCGGCGAAGCGCTTTTCGAGACCGCTCAAGGCCTTGCCGAAGCCGATCCGGACGGGCTCACCGCCGCCGACGCGCAGAGTTTCACCGTTACCGAACAGGGCCGCCCCTTCGTACGCGCCATCGCCGCGCAGTTCGACACCTATCTGGGCGCCGGGGCCGCGCGGCACTCGCTGGCGGTTTAGTCTGCCTCGCCCTGCCACTCCTGGGCCAGTTCCAAGCCGGGCAGGCCGAGCAGGTCGATGGCGCGCGCCGCCAGGTGATCGACGATATCGGCAATGGTCCGGGGCTGCCGATAGAAGGCCGGCACCGGCGGCATGACGATGGCGCCCATCTCGGTCACCGCCAGCATATTGCGCAAGTGCCCCAGATGCAGCGGGGTTTCCCGCGCCAAGAGCACCAGTTTACGCCGCTCCTTGAGCTGCACATCGGCCGCGCGGCCGATGAGATTGTCCGCCAGCCCGCTGGCAATGCCGGCCAGCGTGCGCATCGAACAGGGCGCGACGATCATCCCCGCCACCCGATAGGACCCGCTGGCCAGCTTTGCCCCGATATCGGCGGGATCGTATTGCCGCGTCGCCAGCATTTGCAGGCGCTCGAAACTGCCTTCGCCCAATTCGTGCCGCAAGGTACGCCGCGCTGCGGGAGACACCACCAGTTCGGTCTCGACGCCGTCGATTTCCGCCAGAAGCTCGGCAATACGAAACCCGATTGCGGCTCCCGATGCCCCGGTGACGGCGAGAATGACGCGGTTCATGCAAAAATCCCCAATTTCGGCCAGATTTCATCGACCCGGGCCATCACCTCGACGCTCATCTCCAGCGTCCGCCCCCATTCGCGTTCGGTCTCGGCCCCGATCTTGGTGGTGGCATCGAGCCCCATCTTGCCGCCCAAACCCGGCTTGGCAGAGGCGAAATCGAGATAATCGATGGGTGTATCGGGCACGACCACCAGATCGCGCGGCGCATCGAACCGGGTGGACACGGCCCACATCACATCAGCCCAGTTGCGCACATCGATGTCGGGGTCGACCGCGATGATGAGTTTGGTCATGCTGAATTGCGGCAGCATCGACCACAGGCCCAGCATCACCCGCCGCGCC
>NZ_JAUCDN010000409.1:0-2422 GCF_034675085.1 Devosia sp. | reverse complement strand
GTCGCGCTCGCGGCGAAGCTGGCGTTTTTCCTCATCCTCGGCGCGAAACTGACGCGACCAGTCGCGCCAGATCTTGCGCAGCCCCAGCCAGATGAGCAGCCCCAGCCCGACGACGATGAGGATGCGTAGAACATATGCTGTCACGGAAAAGGCCCCCGCCCAGAACAAATGGCGCGCCAGATTTAAGGTCTGGACGAAGCGATTACCAGATGAGGCGGCTTTCCCCCCGGAAAATAGCATCGAATTCGGGTTGAAAGGCCCTGCCCTCTTCCCCGTGAAGCGCCCGCCCGGCCAAAAGCGTCAGGGGCGCTCGCGAGCCCTTGATGCCCCGTATCAGTACGCGCCCCGCCGCCGCGCCAGGCCGAGGCAGCAGCGGCAGGATGGCAATCGCACCGAAGCGTTTTTCAAAGCCGGCCAACAGTGCCGCAAGGCCGGCGGCCGGATAGACGAAAATGACTTCGCCCCCCGCCTGGGCGGCGCCGGCCGCCGTTCTTATCCAATGGTCGAGCGCGGCTTCTTCCATATGCCTTGCCCCTGCCCGACCGGCATTTGTCGCCAGGGTCCCTTCCCCCCGATTAAAAAAAGGGGGGTTGGCGATGATACTGGCATAGGCGTTTACGGCCATGCCGGCCTCCTGGCGCGCCGCCGCCGGACCGGCCACATCGGCCATAATGATTTGGGCACGGGCGGCAAAACCATTTTCCAGAGCATTGTCGCGGGCGAGCGCGGCGATTTCAGGATCGCGTTCGACCAGCAGCGCCTGCAAATCCGCGTGGTGCGCCATGGCCACGAAGCTCGCCGTACCCACCCCGCTGCCCAGGTCGAGCAGGCTTGTGCTGCCGAACCGAACCGCCGCCCCCAGCAGCACGCTATCGAGCCCGGCGCGAAAGCCGTTGCGGGGCTGCGACAGTGTGAGCCGATTGCCCAAAAAGGCATCGCGCGTTACCGAATGGTGTTTTACAAAGGCATTGGGCTGGTCTAGGGACATTGCACCCCGTATGGCCGGTTTTGCGCGACCTTATATGGGGGAGCGCAGAAGGCTCAACCAGATTTGCCGGGTTGGCGAACCAGGACAGGAAAGCAGTGTCGGTTCTGACGCAATTGAAACAAGCACCGGCGGCCAATCCGGTCGAGCGGTTGCTCGAAATCACCGCGGCCGACATGGCCAAGGTCAACAGCCTGATCCTGAGCCGCGCCGAATCGCATGTGGATATGGTGCCCGAATTGGCGCGCTATCTGATCGAGAGCGGCGGCAAGCGCCTGCGCCCCATGCTGACGGTGGCCTCGGCGCAGCTTTTCGGCGGGGGCACCGGCTCGGCCATCAATTTCGCCGCCGCCGTCGAATTCATGCACAACGCCACCCTGCTGCATGACGATGTGGTGGATGAAAGCGACATGCGCCGGGGCAAGCCCGCCGCCCGCATGGTGTGGGGCAACAAGGCCTCCATCCTGGTCGGCGATTTCCTGCTCGGCCAGGCCTTCATGATGATGGTGGAAACCGGCGACATCGCTGCGCTGGGCGTGCTCTCCTCCGCCTCCGCCGTCATGGCCGAGGGCGAGGTGTTCCAGTTGGCCAAGACCGGCGATCTCACCACCACGCCGGCCGAATATGCCGAGGTGATCCGCGCCAAGACCGCCGTGCTGTTCCAGGCCGCCTGCGAAGTGGGCGCCATGTCGGGTGGAGCCGATGCCGCGGGACGCCAGGCGCTGGCGCGCTATGGGCTCGAACTGGGCAATGCCTTCCAACTTGTCGACGATGTGCTCGATTATGGCGGACAGGCGGGCGAACTGGGCAAGAATACCGGTGACGATCTGCGCGAAGGCAAGATGACGCTGCCGATCATCCTGGCCCTGGCCGAAGGCAGCGAAGCCGAAAAGGCGAGCATCGCCAAGGCGCTGGGCGATGCCGAGGCCAGCAGCGAGCAGGTGGCCGAGGTGGTGGCTATCATGGAGCGCTATGGCGCCCTTTCCCGCACGCTGGAACAGGCCCATGCCCATGCCCGCTCGGCCCAGCAGGCTCTGAATATTCTGCCCTCGTCGGATATGCGCGCGCTGTTGAGCGACGTGGTCGAATTCAGCGTGCTGCGCGCCTACTGAATCAGGACCCGAGCAGCGGCGCGGCCGCTACCCAATGGCCGGGGTATTTTTCGCGCAGGGTCCGTGCCGCCTGATGGGCCTGCCCTTCGGCGCCGAAAAGGCCGAACACCGTCGCCCCCGACCCCGACATGCGGGCCAGGATGCAGCCCCGCGTCTCGGCCAGCGCGGCGACGATCTCGCCAATTACCGGCACCATGTCCACCGCCGCCGGCTGCAAATCATTGCGCGTTTCGGCCAGCCACAACCCCAGTTGCACGGGGCGGGCAAGGGGCTCGGGCAACGGCGGCAGCGCGGGATTGTCACGCCGCGTCAGGCGCCGGAACAC
>NZ_JAUCDN010000408.1:0-2423 GCF_034675085.1 Devosia sp. | reverse complement strand
TGAACACGTTTTCATTTTCAAGGATGAATGCCGTGAGCGAAGCGGCGCAAGCCCCACGGGGGCGGGCCACTGCCGAAATGGTCGCCGAAAAGGCCAGGGTGTCGCGCGTCGCGGTTTCGCGGGCGTTCAATCCCCATGCCTCGCTCAAGCCCGAAAAGCGCGAGCTGATCCTGAAAATCGCCCAGGAGCTGAACTATACGCCCGACCGCGCGGCGCGGGCGCTGGTCAGCGGGCGCTCGCATCTGGTGGGCGTCATCGTGCCCGATGTGTGCAGCCACTGGGAAAGCCAGGAAATCGACGCCCTGACCACGGCCCTGCAAAATGAGGGCTTCGCCACGCTGCTGTTCAAGACCCGCACCGACTATTCGATGGACGAGCAGCTGCTGGCCTATATGCGCGGCTTCAACCCCGATTCGGTGATCGCCTTCGTCGAGAACGTCAAGCCGCGCACCCTGGCGCGCTTTCTCGACCGCGCCGTGCCCATCTATGTGCATTACCCCCATACCGGCATGGCCGAAGAGGGAGAGGCCGAAGGGCCGTTGCATGACCGGCTCAACGTGCTCCAGCATGATGGCATCGACCAGGCGGTGGCGCTGCTCCAGGGCTATGGCGCCAGGCGCATCGCCTATCTGTCCGGGCTGGACAAATCCCGCGCCAGCCATGCGCGCGAGCAGACGCTGCGCCGCGTGATGGCCGAGCGCGGCCTGCCCCCGCCCGTTGTGGCGCCGGGCGATTTCAGCTACCAGACCGCCTATCAGGCCACGATCGACCTGTTCAAGGTGGGCGAGGGGGCCGACGCCGTGTTCGCCGCCAATGACGTGGCCGCCTTCGGCGTCATGGACGCGCTCCGCCACGAATTGGGCCTGCGCGTGCCCCAGGACGTCAAGGTGGTCGGCTTCGACGACATCGCCCAGTCGCACTGGAAAAGCTACAACCTCACCACGGTGAAATTCGACCTGGACGAACGGGTGCGCGCCCTGGTGCGCCTCATCAACCGGCGTCTCAACAATCCCGGAGCCCCCGGCTTCCAGGAAACCCTCAACACCCGCCTCGTCGTGCGCGGCACGGTGGGCTGACGGCAGTTTCATGACCGACACCCTGATCCATCTCGTCTTCAAGACCCATCTCGATATCGGCTTCACCGACCATGCCGCGCGGGTGCGCCGGCAATATCACGAGCAGTTCATTCCGCAGGCCATCGCCACGGGCGCGCATTTTTATGCCGAAAATCCCGAGAACCCCGCCTTTGTGTGGACCACCGGGGCCTGGCTGATCTGGGACCATCTCAATTCCCAGGAAAGCGCCAAGGTGCGGATGCTGGAGGAGGCGATCGGGCGTGGCCTGATCACCTGGCATGCCTTGCCCTACACCACCCATACCGAGTTGATGTCGCCGGCGCTGTTCCGCGCCGGGCTCTCCTATGCGCAGGAGCTGGACAGCCGCTTCGGCCGGCGCACCAGCGCGGCCAAGATGACCGACGTGCCCGGCCACACGCTGGGCATGGTGCCGCTTCTGGCCGAGGCGGGGGTGAAATTCCTGCATCTGGGGGTCAATACCGCCAGCCCGGTGCCCGACGTGCCGCCGATCTTCCGCTGGCGCGCGCCCGATGGCAGCGAGGTTGTGGTGATGTATCAGGGCTCCTATGGGGCCACCGATTTTCCCGCCGGAGCCGATATCGGCCTGAGCTTCGCCCATACCAATGACAATATCGGCCCGCAAAGCGTCGGCCAGACGGTGGAGGCGCTGCGCGCTTTGCACCACGCCAATCCCGGCGCCAGGATCGTGGCCTCGACGTTGGACCGGTTCGGCGAGGTGATGTGGGCGCGGCGCGAGGCCTTTCCGGTGGTCGAGCAGGAAATCGGCGACAGCTGGATCCATGGGGCCTCCACCGATCCGCGCAAACTGGCGCGCTTCCGCGCCCTGCAACGGCTTTACGACGGCTGGGAAAGCGAGCCCACACCCGGCCGCCGTGCCTTCGGGCGCGGCCTGGCCATGGTCGCCGAGCACACCTGGGGCGTCGACATCAAGACCTATCTGCGCGACGAAACCGCCTGGGACCGGGCCGATTTCGAAGCGGCGCGCAAGAGCGACTACCGCTTTGCCTATAGCGAGGCGAGCTGGGCCGAACAGCGCGCCTATATCGACGCGGCCATCGGGCATCTGGAAGAGGCGGACCGCGACAGCGCCCGCCAGGCCGAGGCGGAACTGGCCATCCCCGCAACGGCCCCGCCGGCGCCGGGCGCCGTGCTGGCGGATAGTGGCTGGACGGGCAAACTCAATCCCCAAAGCGGCGATATCGCCGAGCTGACCGCGCCGGACGGGCGCGTGCTGCGCGGGAGCGAAGGCACGCTGTTCGGCTATCGCCACGAAAGCTACGACTGGGCGACGCTGCAGACCCATCTCGACACCTCTCTCCTGCACCG
>NZ_JAUCDN010000407.1:0-2426 GCF_034675085.1 Devosia sp. | reverse complement strand
CCATGCCACGCAGAACCAGTCGCTGCTGGCGGCCATGCTGCTGTCCATGCCGGCGGCGGCGGCCCTCATCGCCATGGCCGAGCCCATCGTGCGGGTGCTGTTCGAGCGCGGCGCCTTCGACGCCTTGGCCACCGCGCAGACGGCGCATGCGCTCATCGCCTTTTCCACCGGCCTGCCCGCCTATGTGCTGATCCGCGTCTTGCAGCCGGGCTTTTTCGCCCGCGAGGATACCGTCACGCCCACCATTTTCGCCGGCATTTCGGTGCTGGCCAATATCGTGCTGTCGCTGCTGCTCTTTCCCAGCCTCGTCCATATCGGCATCGCCATCGCCACCGCCGCCTCCTCCTGGCTCAATGCCGTGCTGCTGGCGCTGTTCCTGGCCCGGCGCGGCCACTTTGCCCTCTCCGGCGCCGAATGGCGGCGCCACGGGCTGATCCTCTTCATCAGCGCCATCATGGGCGCCAGCCTTTACCTGCTGGCCGACCAGGGCCGGGCCTATCTCGCCTCCTCCGCCCCCTTCTGGCAGCAGGCCGGCGTGCTGGCGGTGCTGGTGGGGTTCGGGCTGGTGCTTTACTTCACCCTCGTCCATGTCAGCCGCGTGCAGCCCCTGGGCCAGCTCTTTTCGCAATTGCGGCGCCGGCGCTAGGCCGGGATGACTTTATCCGCCATCGGATATAAGTGTTCGCAAGATATCTGTTACAGGGTTCTCCATGTCGTTCACTCCCCGCGTCTTCTCCGGCATCCAGCCATCGGGCGATCTGCATCTGGGCAATTATCTCGGCGCCATCCGCCGTTTCGTGCCCCTCCAGCACACGCATGAGACCATTTATTGCGTGGTGGACATGCATGCCATCACCGTCTGGCAGGAGCCCGAGGACCTGCGCCGGGCGACGCGCGAGGTGGCCGCTGCCTATATCGCGGCCGGCATCGACCCCAAAAAGGCGATCGTCTTCAACCAGAGCCAGGTCGTCCAGCATGCCGAGCTGGCCTGGGTGTTCAATTGCATCGCCCGGATCGGCTGGATGTACCGGATGACCCAGTTCAAGGACAAGGCGGGCAAGAATTCGGAAAATGTCTCGCTGGGCCTGCTCGCCTATCCCTCGCTGATGGCGGCCGACATCCTGCTCTACAAGGCCACGCAGGTGCCGGTGGGGGACGATCAGAAGCAGCATCTGGAGCTGACCCGCGACATCGCGGCCAAGTTCAACAACGACTATGCAGCCTCCATTGCCGCCCAGGGATTGGACGCCGAATTCTTCCCCATCACCGAGCCGCTGATCGCCGGCCCGGCCACCCGCATCATGAGCCTGCGCGATGGCACGCGGAAGATGAGCAAGTCCGACCCCTCCGACCAGTCGCGCATTTCCCTGCTCGACGATGCCGACGCCATCGCCAAAAAGATCAAGCGCGCCACCACCGATCCCGAGCCGCTGCCCGAAACCCTGGAGGGCCTGTCCGGCCGCCCCGAGGCCGATAATCTGGTGGGCATCTATGCGGCGCTGGCCGACCGGAGCAAGGCCGAGGTCCTGGCCGAATTCGGCGGCAAGGGCTGGGGCGTCTTCAAGCCGGCGCTGGCGGATCTCGCCGTGCAGCAACTGGCGCCCATGGCCGATGAGATGCGGCGCCTGGTGGCCGACACCACCACGATCGACGCCATTTTGCGCGACGGCGCCGAACGCGCCGGCGCCATTGCCGAGCGCACCATGAACCAGGTGCGCTCCATCGTCGGGTTCATCCGCTGAAGCCAGCCAATCGGGAGGCGCCATGTACGATACCGAATATAAGCGCAAATTCCTCGTCCTCATCGACGAGACCGAGGAATGCGACCGGGCGCTGACTTTCGCCGCCTTCCGCGTCAAGCGCACCGGCGGCACGGTGGTACTTTTGAGCATCATCGCCAAGCCCGAATTCATCGGCCTGGGCGTGGAGGATGTGCTGCGGGCCGAGGCGGCCGAACAGGCCGAGCGCAATCTCGACATCCGCCTCGCCCGCATCCGCGACATCGGCGGCGTGCGCAGCGAATCGGTGATCCGCGAGGGCGATCCCCCCGAGGAAATCGAGCGCCTCATCGCCCAGGACCGCGACATTGCCATTCTCGTGCTGGCCGCCTCCACCGGCACCGAGGGGCCGGGACCGCTGGTGACCCACTTCGCCAGCCGGGCCAATGCCCTGCCCATTCCCCTTACCATTGTGCCGGGCCGCATGACCGACGAGGAAATCATCGCCATCTGCTGACGGGAACGGGAAGCAGCCATGCCGCTTTTGCCCTTGCATCCCCAGGACAAAAGACTATTTTAGAAGCGTTCTAATCGTAAACCCAGGCGCGAAGATGTTCATCCAGACCGAAGCCACGCCCAATCCCGCGACCCTGAAATTCCTGCCGGGGCGCGATGTGCTGGTGGGCGAGCCGCGCGATTTCCGCAGCC
>NZ_JAUCDN010000406.1:0-2428 GCF_034675085.1 Devosia sp. | reverse complement strand
TGCCGCCGGTGCCATCAACGCCCATCGGGCCAAAATCCTCGCCGCCAATGCCAGGGACATGGCGGCGGCTCGGGAGAAAGGCATCTCCAAGGCCTTTCTCGACCGGCTCGAACTCAATGACCAGCGCATAGACGGCATCATCGAGGCGGTGCGGATCATTGCCGAACTGCCCGATCCCATCGGCGCGGTCATTTCCGAATGGGACCGGCCCAACGGGCTCCATATCGAGCGGGTGCGCACGCCGCTGGGCGTCATCGGCGTCATCTTCGAATCGCGCCCCAACGTCACCGCCGATGCCGGCGCGCTCTGCATCAAGTCGGGCAATGCCGTCATTTTGCGCGGCGGCAGCGACAGCTTCCACTCCAGCCAGGCGCTGGTCGATTGCCTGCTCGACGGGCTGCATCTGGCCGGGCTGCCGGTGGAGTGTGTGCAATTGGTGCCCACCACCGATCGCGCCGCCGTGGGCGAGATGCTGTCCGGGCTCAACGGCAATATCGACGTCATCGTGCCGCGCGGCGGCAAGACGCTGGTGGCGCGGGTGCAGGCCGAAGCGCGGGTGCCGGTCTTTGCCCATCTCGAAGGGCTGGTGCATGTCTATATCGACAAAAGCGCCGATCTGGAAAAAGCCGTCAGCGTCACCCTCAACGCCAAGATGCGCCGCACCGGCATTTGCGGCGCCGCCGAAACCCTGCTGGTGCACAAGGATGTGGTCGCCACCCATCTGCGTCCCATCCTCTCGGCATTGGTGGACAAGGGCTGCGAAATCCGTGGCGACGATACTGTCATGGCGCTGATGCCCGAGGCAACGCCGGCCACCGAGACCGACTGGCGCACCGAATATGAGGACGCCATCATCGCCGTCAAAATCGTCGACAGCCTGGAAGCGGCCATCGCCCATATCGAGCATTATTCCAGCCACCATACCGAGGCGATCATCGCCGAGGATTCTGAGGCGGTGGAGACCTTCTTCCGCGAGGTCGATTCGGCCATATTGGTGCACAATGCCTCGACCCAGTTCGCCGATGGCGGCGAATTCGGCTTTGGCGGCGAGATCGGCATCGCCACCGGCAAGATGCATGCGCGCGGGCCGGTCGGCGTCGAGCAATTGACCAGCTTCAAATATCGCCTGCGCGGCACCGGCCAGACGCGGCCCTGACCTCAAGGCCCTGCCGACCATGACCCTGCGTCCCCCGCTTCGCATCGCCGGCATCACCGAACTCCCCCCCTCGGGGGCGGGCATGCGCATCGGCCTTTTCGGCGGCAGCTTCAATCCCATCCATGAGGGGCACCGGCTGGTGGTGGAGGAAACGCTGCGCCGGCTGGGGCTGGATGCGCTCTGGGTCATGGTGACGCCGGGCAATCCGCTCAAGGACCATAGCGAGCTGGCGCCGCTGGCCGAGCGCGTGCTGGCGGCACGGGCCCTGCTGGACAGCCCGAAAGTGCGCGTCACCGGCTTTGAGGCCGCTTATGGCTTTTCCTATTCCTGGCAGACGGTGAAATTCCTCACCGATGCCCTGCCCGACCGGCATTTCGTCTGGATCATGGGGGCCGACAATCTGGTCGATTTCCATCGCTGGGAGCGCTGGCGCGGCATCGCCGCCACCCTGCCCATGGCCATCTATGTGCGCCCCGGCTCCAGCCGCCGCGCGCTGGTCTCCCCGGCCGCCAGCGCCTTGTCGCGCTGGCGCATCGACGAGGAGGAGGCACGCCGCCTGCCCCTGCTCTCGCCCCCCGCCTGGGTCTATCTTCACGGGCGGCAATCGAGCCTTTCGTCCTCGGCCATCCGCGCCCGGCGAAAGGCCCGCCCGGCCCCGCTTGCGGAACCGTCATCAAATGCGCATATTATGCCGGTGTGATGATTGTCACCGTAAAACAGGAACTGCCTGCTTGCCGTTTTTCAAGACGCCTGCACATTCCGCTCAAAGACCAAGGATGCTGACCCAACGCATGACCCATGCTGCCGCATGGGCGGAAGGCCATTGCTGATGGCCGCGCTGCCCGAAAACACCGTTTCCACCCCCGAGGCCCCTGCCCCCCAGCGCAGCCTGATCGATGTCATCCTCAATTGCCTTGACGATGCCAAGGCCGAGGACATCGTGGCCGTCGATATCACCGGCAAGTCCTCGCTGGCCGATCATATGGTCGTGGCCTCCGGCCGCAGCCAGCGCCATGTGGGCGCCGTGGCCGACCAGATGCTCAAGGCCCTGCGCGACGCCGGCTATGACAAGCCGCGCATCGAGGGCCTGCCCCATTGCGACTGGGTGCTGGTCGATGCCGGCGACGTCATCGTCCATGTCTTCCGCCCCGAAGTGCGCGAATTCTACAATATCGAGAAGATGTGGCAGGCCGATTTCGCGGCCGACGCCCATTAGGGCGTTTCCAGCAAAAGTGGCAACGGTTTTGCGGTTCGGAAACGCGACAAAACAAA
>NZ_JAUCDN010000405.1:0-2460 GCF_034675085.1 Devosia sp. | reverse complement strand
CCCTTGACGGGGGAGGCTAGGTGGGGGTGCCGAAAGCCCCAATATTCGGGCTCCCATCCCCCCACCCTGACCCTCCCCGCGAGGGGGAGGGAGCCGGCTGCAACTTCAGCGCCCCGCATCACACCGCCTCGAATTCGAGGATGACCTGATCCACCGCCAGCACGGCGCCGGGGACGGCGTGGATCTTGCTCACGCGGGCGCGCTTTTCGGCCTTGAGCACGTTTTCCATCTTCATGGCCTCGACGATGGCGAGGGTCTGGCCGTCCTCCACCACGTCGCCCTCGGCCACGTCGATGCGCACCACCTGGCCGGGCATGGGGCAGAGCAGGAACTTGCTCATGTCGGGCGGGGTCTTGACCGGCATGTGCTTCAAAAGCGCGGCGATATGCGGGCGCAGCACCAGCACTTTGAGATCGGCGCCGCGATAGCGGATGCGGAAACCCGAGGTGGTGGGCGTAACCTTGAGCACCGCCTGCCGTCCATCGGACCAGTCGAGCCGGGCCAGGCTCTCGCCGGGCTGCCAGCGCAGGTGCGCGGCGGCGCTGCGCCAGCCGGTTTCCACCTGGGTTTCATGACCATGCTGGGTGAGCCGCACCAGCCCCGCGCCGGCGGGGCTTTCGACATGCCAGCGGCTTTCGGCCACGACGCCGCCCCGGCGCTGTTCGCGCCGCGCCATCATCAGGGCGGCGGCGGCGTCAACGTCGAACCGCTGCTCTTCGGTGAGACTGGCGCCGGCAAAACCCTCGGGGAATTCCTCGGCGATATAGCCGGTCGTCAGCCGCCCGTCGCGGAAGCGCTGCTGTTCCATGACACTGGCAAGGAAAGGGAGATTGTTGCCCACGCCCTCGACCTCGAAGCCGTCCAGCGCCACCGCCATGGCGTTTATCGCTTCAAGGCGCGTCGGCGCCCAGGTGCACAGCTTGGCGATCATCGGATCGTAGAAGGTGGAAATCTCCCCGCCCTCGAAAACGCCGGTATCGTTGCGCACCACCAGCGCCCCGGAGGCGCTTTCCTCCGGCGGGCGATAGCGCGTCAGCCGCCCGGTGGAGGGCAGGAAATTGCGGTAGGGGTCCTCGGCATAGAGCCGGCTTTCGATGGCCCAGCCCCGGCGCTGCACCTCGGCCTGCGTCAGCGGCAGTTTTTCGCCATTGGCGACGCGCAGCATCAATTCCACCAGATCGAGCCCGGTGATGAGCTCGGTCACCGGGTGCTCGACCTGGAGGCGCGTGTTCATTTCGAGGAAGTAGAAATTGCGGTCCTTGTCGACGATGAATTCCACCGTGCCGGCGCTGCGATAGCCCACGGCCCGCGCCAGGGCGACCGATTGCTCGCCCATGGCCTTGCGCGTCGCCTCATCGAGAAAGGGCGAGGGCGCTTCCTCGATCACCTTCTGGTTGCGGCGCTGGATCGAGCATTCGCGCTCGTTGAGATAGAGCACATTGCCATGCGCGTCGCCGATGAGCTGGATCTCGATATGGCGCGGCTCGGTGACGAATTTTTCGATGAAGATGCGATCATCGCCGAAGGAAGAGGCTGCCTCGGACTTGGAGCGCTCGAAGCCCTCGCGCGCCTCATCGTCGGTCCAGGCGATGCGCATGCCCTTGCCGCCGCCGCCGGCGCTGGCCTTGATCATTACCGGATAGCCGATGGAGCGGCTGATGGTCACCGCCTCTTCGGCATCCGCGATCAGTCCCATATGGCCGGGCACGGTGGAGACGCCAGCTTCGGCGGCGATTTTCTTACTGGTGATCTTGTCGCCCATGGCCTCGATGGCCTTAGGGGGCGGGCCGACGAAGACGATGCCTTCCTTCTCCAGCGCGGCGGCGAAACCGGCATTTTCCGAGAGGAACCCATAGCCCGGATGCACGGCCTGGGCGCCGGTCTGTTTGCAGGCGGCGATGATCCTGTCGATCTGGAGATAGGACTCCCGGGCGGGCGAAGCCCCGATATGGATCGCCTCATCGGCCATGCGCACATGCAGGGCCTCCCGGTCGGCATCCGAATAGACCGCCACGGTAGCGATGCCCATTTTCCGGGCCGTTTTGATGACCCGGCAGGCAATCTCGCCGCGATTGGCGATGAGGAGTTTTTGAATGGTCATGGCTCTCTCCTCACAGCGGAATATTCCCGTGCTTCTTCTTCGGTCCCTGCACGGCCTTGTGCCGCAGGGTTGAGAAGGCGCGGATGACGCGGCGTCTTGTGCCGTGGGGCATGATGACGTCGTCGATGAAGCCGCGTTCGGCGGCGACGAAGGGATTGGCGAAGCGCGCTTCGTAGTCGGCGGTGCGCCTGGCGATCTTGTCCTTGTCGGCCAGCTCGGACCGGTAGAGGATTTCGGTCGCCCCCTTGGCCCCCATCACCGCGATTTCGGCGCTGGGCCAGGCATAGTTTACGTCGGCCTTGATGTGCTTGGAGGCCATGACGTCATAGGCCCCGCCATAGGCCTTGCGGGTGATGACG
>NZ_JAUCDN010000404.1:0-2461 GCF_034675085.1 Devosia sp. | reverse complement strand
TGCTGGCGCAGGCTTGCTGGGGCGGCACGACCCAGCATCCAGCCGCCGTTTCGAGGATCATTACACCGCGGCTAGGGTAGATGAGCTGCGCGGCGGGGTGGGTGTGCCACGTGCCCCTGAACCCCGCCGGAAAGACCGAACGGTCCACTGAGAGGGCATCGGCCCCGCCTTCGGCAATTGGCACAATATGTCCGATCCAGAATATTTTTTGTCGTGTTAGCACATATCCGACGCAACGCAGATTGCCTACCAGACGCCATCAGCTGGAGTTGCAGATGTCGTTGAAGATGGTCGAACAGCGAGAGCCGGAAGAAATGCCTCGCCCGCACGGGAAGTATCGCGAAGAATTCCTATCGCGTGTGCTCGCCTTCAAGCCGTCGTCGATACTGGATGTAGGGTGCGGCAATGGTGCTTCGCTGCAGCTATTCGGCGAAGCCGATGTCGCCCACTGCGTCGGCATAGACCCGGAGGAAGAGGCCGTAGAGGAAGGCCGCGCGCTAGGTCTGGAAATACACCTCGGCCGAGCAGAGACACTTCCATTCCCGGATCAAAGCTTTGATGTGGTGACTTTGGAATACGCCGCGCACCATCTGGAAAACCTTCATAGGGGGCTTCAGGAGGCAATCAGGGTCGCACGGCTTGGTGTCGTGGTGCTGGATTGCTGGTACGATGCGGCCATTCCATCGCAGCTGGCAGCACAGCTATATGACGAGTGGACGAAGTTAATCGACCGCCGGGCCGGTCTTGTGCATAATCCCTGCCCCCAGCCAGCTGATCTCGCCGCCTCATTTCTGACCGCCGGCTTCAAGATCGACTATTCTTGTAGGCTTTTTCTCGTGCCCCTCTCCGTTTCCCAAATCGAATTATCGGCCAGACAGAGGCTTCACGAGATCCCGGAGCCTTGCGGATTGCGCGGCGATCTGGAGAGGCTGCTTGATATAGCCCGATTAAATGGTCTTTCGGATGACGGTGCGATCATCCTCTCGGCAGCTCGTGGCGGTTAGCATGCGGACCGACATAATCGACATAACCTATTCCGGACCTGACGGCTGGCCGCTCTTTGCTGCGCTTGTAGATCCCTATCGTCGGCTGCCGACCGCCAACGTCGTTGTGCTCATGCATGGCGGCGGCCCTGACCACCAGAGCTTGATACCCTTGGCGCGCCAGCTGTGCGACCGGTATGCGGTGCTGCTGCCCGATGTCCGTGGCTACGGCCGGTCCCTTTGCAGCGAGAAAGCGAAACACACCTGGGCGTCCTACGCAGCCGACGTGATTGCGCTTCTCGATCACCTGAAGGCAGATTCCGCCATTGTCGGCGGTGCGGGGCTCGGCGCCACGATCACTTTGCGAACCGCACTCGCCCATCGGGAGAGAGTGAGAGCGGCCATTTTGATCAGCGTTGAAGACATCGAAGACGACGAGGCCAAAGTAGCTGAAACGGCATTTATGAGAGAGTTCGCGGCGCGCGTCCGCGAGGAAGGGCTTTATGCGGCCTGGGCGCCAATACTGCCCAATTTGGCGCCAGTCATTCGCGAGATGGTTCACGACGCGATTCCGCGAAGCAATGCTGCCAGCATTGCGGCTGCCGCGGCAATAGGTGATGACCGCGCCTTCCGCGGCGTCAGCGAACTCGCAGCTATAGCAATGCCGACGCTGATCATTCCAGGAATGGACGAGAGGCATCCACAAGCGTTAGCGGAGCAGCTCGCTGACCTGCTGCCGCACGGCAAGCTGGCTGCGGCAGCAATGTCGGATGCGATCGTGACAGCCGAGGATTTCGCTCGATGCCTGGCGCCTGGCATCCGCGAATTCCTGAACGAGCTTCCTCCGCTGCCCACAGCATCAGCAGGCCCTGATTGACCGCCGGGCTTCACTCAAGGTAGCCGAGCTTTTGGCCGGCATGGGCAAGCCCAATAGTCATTTGGCGAAATAACTTGCCGTCACAAATCGGTGGCATCAGGCACCAGTCGCCCCGATGCCGCAAATCGTTTCTTGCAGTCATATGACTTTGGAAGGAGTCCATCGGAAATTCACGTCGGAACGCTTGGAATCTGAATGGTTTCACCTGTATAGACGGGTGATGGATCTTATCCCTCGACTGAACTCGAACAGCGCCCAGCGGTCTGCCGACGGTGCTTCCCCGGATGCCCCACCGCGCTACGCAGCGATCAAGCAAAGCATCCATGATGCCATCCGCGACGGCCGTTTGAAACCGGGAGACCGCGTGCCGTCGGAAGCCGATCTGGTCGGGCAATTCGACGTCTCGCGCATGACGGCAAACCGGGCGCTTCGCGAGTTACAATCCGCAGGTATCATCGTCCGCCGCGCAGGCAGCGGCTCGTTCATCGCCGAGCCGAAGCCGATCGGCCATATGATCGAGATCCGGAACATTGCCGAGGAAATTCGTGGACGCGGCCATGACTACCGGGCGAGGGTCATCCAGAATGTCGAGGAGAAGGCC
>NZ_JAUCDN010000403.1:0-2508 GCF_034675085.1 Devosia sp. | reverse complement strand
GCGCCCACAGCCAATGGGTCAACCGCGTCCAGGCCGACTGGCGATAGACCAGCGGTCCCTTCGGCGGCGCTCCGGCTTCCTGATCCATCCCCGCTCCTCCCGGCATGCCATACGACGCCAATTCGGAGCGGGTTTCAACTCACCTTGGAGCGAGGGGCCTGACCCTATTCGTCGCGCGCCGCCCAGTTCATGCCGCGCCGCAATATGGTGGCCATTTCCAGCACCTCGAATTCCTTGACGCTGTGACCGAGCGTGGAATGGAACACCCTGCCCTTGCCGTGCTGGCGCTTCCACACCACCGGCATCTTCACCCCATCGATCCAGGGCGCATGCGCGCCGCTGAAGGTGGTGGTGGCCAGCACATGGTTGGAAGGATCCACATGCATGTAATATTGCTCGGACCGGTAGGGGAAGGACTTGATGCCGGCCATGACCGGATCGAGCGGATCGGCGACATCGACGGTATAGTCGATGATGTTGCCCGGGTGGGCCACCCATTGCCCGCCCACCATGAACTGGTAGTCCACCGAATCGCGGAAGGCGTCGCTCATGCCGCCGTGATGGCCGGCCAGCCCCACCCCTTCCTGCACCGCGCGGCTGAGGTTCTCAACCTCTTCCTTGCCGATGGTGCTCATGGTGAAGATGGGGATGATGAGGTTGAGATCATGGATTGCCGGATCGGCGAAGGCGCTGGTTTCGGTGGCCATGCGCACCGAAAATCCGTCCTCATGCAGCCACCGCCGATAGATGGTGGCGCATTCCTCCGGGTCGTGTCCGGCCCAGCCGCCATAGACGATCAATGCGCTTTTCATGCCGCAGCTCCCCGCAAATCAACCGGGGCGGAGATTACCCTACTGGATCGGTATTGTAAGCCCGCTCTTGTCAGGCCGCTTGAACGGCCCAGTGCGAGCGGGCAAAGGCCCAGCTGCGCAGCACGAGGAAATTGACCCCCGAGGTCAAGACGATCACCAGCGTCGAGGCGGCCGGGGTCGGCATGGCGGTCGCTCCATGGATGAGGAGCGAGAATAGTGCCGCCAGCCCCAGCGCCATGGCCTGAACCGCCATGTAGCGGGGCATCGCCTGCCCGTGGGGCGCATCCGAATGAAAGGAGAACCGCCGATGCAGAGAATAGACCGGCACGATCAGCGCACCATAGCAGAGCGTGTTGACCATCCAGTCGGCAAGGCCCGTGCCCAGCCCGATGAACAGGCTGCTCAGCGCCACGAAGGCCAGCGCCCCCGCCCCGCCCACGCACACGAAGCCAAGAAAACCGCTCCATGCCGGCGGCGCTGCGCTCCGGTCCATGTCGCGCATCAGGCTTTCGAGGGAAGTGCTCATCGGGGTCTTTCTGGGCGGCTCGCAAGAGGCTTGGAAGAGGCTTGTCGCCCCTGCATGCGCCAGCCGGCCTTGCCTTGTGGTTTACGCGGAGGCGCCGAAATCGGCCTGTCCTCGCATATGGTAAACCCGGCCTTGATGGCAAAGATTGGGAAATAGGCCCAATGGTCCACTTTCACCTGTCATCAATTGCTGGTTAACTGTTCCCGACGCAGCCGGAGTCCATGAGGGATGGGCCGGAATCGCCCGGCGCCGGCAGGTCGAAAGCCAAGAGCTGAAAAGGATAACAGGGATGAAAAAACTGTTGCTGGGCGCCACCGCGCTCACGCTCTGCGCCGGATTCTCCAGCGCCGCCTATGCCGAGTTCACGCTGAACATCCTGCATATCAACGATTTCCACTCGCGCTTCGATCCGATCACCAGTTCGGATTCGAATTGCAACGAGGAAGACGATGCCGCCGGAAAATGCTTTGGCGGCATTGCCCGGCTCAAGACCATCATCGACGACACCCGCGCCAAATATGACGGCGCCAACTCGATCCTGCTTTCGGCCGGCGACAATTTCCAGGGCTCGCTCTATTACACCACCTACAAGTCCAAGGTGGTGTCGGACTTCTTCAACCAGATGGGGTTCGACGTGGTCGCCACCGGCAACCATGAATTCGACGACGGCCCCGAGGAATTCATGAAATTCATCGATGCGGCGAAATTCCCCATCATCGGCGGCAATTTCGACGTGACGCGCGATGAAAACCTGCGCGGCAAGATCAAGGGCTCCATCGTCGTCGAGATCGGCGGGGAAAAGATCGGCATCATCGGGGCCACCACCGAGGACACCCCCGAGATCGCCTCGCCGGGCGACGACGTGGAATTCCACGATGTCATCCAATATGTGCGCGGCGCCTCCGAGGCGCTCGACGCCGCCGGCGTCAACAAGATCATCCTGCTGAGCCATATCGGCTATAATGAGGACATGCAGGTCGCCGCCGCCCTGCCCCTGGTCGACGTGATCGTGGGCGGGCACAGCCACACCCTGCTCTCCAACACCGCCGAAGGCGCCGCCGGCCCCTATCCCACCATGGTCACCAACCCCGAGGGCGTGGAAGTCCCCGTGGTGCAGGCCAATCAGTACGGCAAATATCTGGGCGACATCGCCATCACCTGGGACGATGA
>NZ_JAUCDN010000402.1:0-2521 GCF_034675085.1 Devosia sp. | reverse complement strand
CCGCCGACATGGGCCAGGCGCCCGTCGAGCCCAAGCTCGCCCAGCGCCATATAGCCATCGAGCGCGTCCTGCGGGATGGCGCCGATAGCCGCCATGACGCCCAGCGCGATGGGCAGGTCATAATGGCTGCCCTCCTTGGGCAGGTCGGCCGGGGCGAGATTGACGGTGATCCGCTTGGGCGGCAGGCCCAGACCGGAGGCATGCAGGGCGGCGCGGACGCGTTCGCCCGATTCATTGACGGCCTTGTCGGGCAGGCCGACCAGAATGAAGCGCGGCAGGCCGGGCGAAATCTGCACCTGCACATCCACGGGCACCGCCTCGATGCCCTGAAACGCCACTGTCGCTACCCGGGTCACCATGCCCAACGCCCCATGCCCTTGGGCGAGACTAGCAAAGTCGCTGCCGCCCTACAAGAACGTATGGCGAACGAAATACGGCGCGTTAACCATCGGCTTTGCCACAGAAGTAAACCTAATGGCTCGTTAACCCGACCATGTTGAATCAAAGGCGATCTTGTTGTTGTCGAGTGCTGTCCCGATGTCTGCCGCGCGGCCCTTTTTCTGCTTTTCCGCCCTTGCGAAGGGCGCGGTTTCGGCACTGTTGGCCGGGCTGCTGGTGGCCTGTTCGTCAGGCGGAGGCCTCTATGGGCCCATCCAGGGCGACAACCGGCCCCATTCCGGCGTCGACCGGGCGCGCGGCATGCCGATCCAGGGGATCGACGTGGCGCGCTATCAGGAAAATGTCGATTTCCGCACCGCCTTTCAGTCCGGCATCCATTTCGTCTTCATGAAGGCGACCGAGGGCAAGGACTATATCGACCCCAATTTCCGCGCCAACTGGACGCGGGCACGCGAGGCGGGCATGCCGCGCGGCGCCTATCACTTCATGACCTGGTGCTCCCTGGCCAGCGAGCAGGCGGCCTGGTTCGTGCAGAACGTACCCAACGATCCCGACGCGCTGCCACCAGTGCTGGACCTGGAATGGAACAATCATTCGAGCTGCAAGACCAAGCCGAACCGGGCCGACGCGCTGGAGAAGATCCGGCTGATGCTCGATGTCATGGAGCGCCATACCGGCAAACTGCCCATCATCTATACCGACATGACGTTCCATCGCGACGTGCTGGAAGGGGAGTATTTCCCCAATGCCTTCTGGCTGCGCTCCACCGCCGCCGAACCGCATGAGCGCTACAAAAACCGCACCTGGACCTTCTGGCAGTGGACCCAGACCGGGGTGGTGCGCGGCGTGCGCGGCGAGGTGGACCGCAACGCCTTTTACGGCAACCAGAACGACTGGCTGACTTTCCTGCTGACCGGGTGCGATCCGCGTTCCATCGCGGCTCTGGCCCCCTCCGGGCGCTGCCAGTCGGCCAAATAAAGCATGTCGCCCGAAAGTGGTCACCGGTTCCGGGATAAAGACATGCGCAAAACGGGGACCTAAAGCGCGACGAGAAAATCCGAAGGATCGTGACGCGCCTTGGGCCGGCTCAGCGCCCGTTCCAGCGGCGGGCCAGGCCATAATCGGCCATTTCGGCATCGGCTTCGGGCTGATAGAGCACGGCGCTGACGGCAATCGGACCCTGCTCGTCGGCATAGGCGAATTCCTGCTCGTCGCGCATGCCCAGCAGCGCCAAGCCATGCAGGGAGCGCAGCGACACGGTTTCCCCGATCACCTCGCGGGCCGCGCCCAGAACCAGGCGATGCTCGAGCCAGCGGCCCGCACCGATGCGGTAGCGCACCTGGCTGTTCATGGTGACGACATTGGGCTCGATCTCGTCCTGTCCGACGATATCGGTATGCACCAGCTTGTGGCGCAGCAGATCGTAATAGCCTCTTTCGCCGGCGGGGCGAGCCATGACGAGGCCGCGCAGAATGGCATAATCCCGATCCGTCATGACGAACTGGGCTGGACCCGACATGGCGATCGCTCCCTGTAAATGAATTGAAGAGGGGGCCGCGTCTCCTGAGAGGCGCGGCGCGTGAGCCGGAATTGCCGCTCAGGGCTTGCTGGAGGTCAGCGCCGTCAGCACCCGCGCCCGGTCGGCCAGATCGCGCAGGCGAATGGTCATGGTCTCGGTCTTGATCGGGGTCTGGGGCGGAAGCTTGTATTGCAGGTCGGGCAGGGTGGCCGTGGCCCAATCAGTGAAGCGCTGCAACTTGTGGCCGCCGCTGATGGGAAGGGTGAGCGAATACTTGAAGGTCATGGCGATAGGTCCGAACAAAAGCCGCGCCGCCTTTCCTGCCCAAGGGCCTCGGAACGACGGACGACAGCGAGACGCCCGCCGGAGCGGGCTCGAATATCAGCGGGAAATGTAGGGCTTATCCTGGCCCGGCCCTTGCTTCGCCCTTGGCTTATGCAGGTGGCCGAACCAGGTCACACGCCTCGAAGCAGGCGGGTCCGGTGATGGCGGCAAGTATCGGATCGATAGGTGCTCATGGCCCTATCAAAGCAGAAGCGGGGGGAAAGTCAAATCGGCGGGCGGGCCGGCTCCGGCGCTAGGTCATCTCACCGTTTAGGAGAA
>NZ_JAUCDN010000401.1:0-2561 GCF_034675085.1 Devosia sp. | reverse complement strand
AAGGAGCGATCCCATGGCCTGGGTCTATCTCGCTATCGCCGGTATATTCGAAATGGGCTGGGCCATCGGCCTCAAATACACCGAGGGCTTTACCCGCATCGTGCCGACGGCGCTGACGCTGGTGGCCATGATCATCAGCGTGGCGCTGCTCGGGCTGGCGCTGCGCGACCTGCCGGTGGGCACCGGCTACGCCGTCTGGACCGGTATCGGCACCGTGGGCACGGCGCTGCTGGGCATGTATCTGTTCGGCGACCCGGCCACCGCCGCCCGCCTGGCCTGCATCGGCCTCATCGTTGCCGGCATTATCGGGCTCAAGGTTTTGAGCTGATTTTTCAATACGTTGAGGCGCTGGCCGGATTCATCCCGCCAGCGCCTTGATTCAGTTTGTGAACGGCCCCCTGTTGCAAAAACGCACGGGTTCCCGCCGACCTGCGCCGCTCCCGAATTTGTTAACGGGCAAATCACTTCGGCCTGCTAGACTCTCTCCTATTCGCCGTTCGCGTCGCCGGCCCCCGACTATTTGGAGAGCAAAGTGCCCTTGCGCTGGCAGGAAGTGGCTGTGCCACTCATCGTGATCGTTTCCCTTATTCTGCTCAAATATGTGCCGGCCATGGCCGGGCTGCCGCTGGCCCGGGCGGCGGGCGTGGCGGCGTTCTTTTCCGCCGCCTTTCTCGCCCTGCGGCTGGTGCAGAGCGAGGAGGGGCTGGCCGTGGACGGCTGGGAAGAACTGCGCCCCTCCATGGGGCAGTATTTCGCCTGCTACGGCATGGGCGCGCTCGCGGCGGCGCTGCTGGCCGCCGTGATCGTCATCGGAAGGGCGCGCCATGTCGACGCCGCCCAGTTGAGCGCCACCTTCCTGGTCGCCGTGCTGCTGGCCGGCCTGGCCCTGTGGGTGGGGCTGCACAGCCTGGCGCCGCGCCTGCGCTGGAACGGCGCCGGCCTCGAACATCGTAGCGCCTTCGGGCGCTTCACCCGCATCGGCTGGGGAGAGGTGCAGGCGGTGCGGCAGGGCTGGGGCGTCTCCATAGAGGCGCGGAACGGGGCGCGGGTGCATTTCTCCCCCCTCAGCAGCGGGGCGGCGAACCTGTTCCACCACGCCGAAAACCGCGCGCGCCGCAATGCCGAGACCGCAACGCGGGCCTTCGCCTCGCTTTAGCAGGACCATTGAGCGGTGCGGATGACTGGAGTAGGTCTGGAGCATGAACCAGCCCATTCCCATCCGCACCGCCCGCTCGGTCTGCCCGCATGATTGCCCCTCGACCTGCGCGCTGGATGTGGACATCCTCGATAGCCGCACCATCGGACGCGTCCGGGGCGCCAAGGACGATCCCTATACGGCCGGCGTCATCTGCGAAAAGGTGGCGCGCTATGCCGAACGCGTGCATCACCCCGAAAGACTGCTCCATCCCCTGCGCCGCATCGGCCCCAAGGGGGCGGGGCAGTGGCAGCGCATAAGCTGGGACGAGGCGCTGGACGAGATCGCCGCGCGTTTCAGCGCCATCGAAGCCGAGCACGGGTCCGAGGCTATCTGGCCCTATTTCTATGCCGGCACCATGGGGCATGTGCAGCGCGACGGGCTGGGGCGGCTGCGCGCCGCCATGGGCTATTCGCGCCAGTATGAAACCATCTGCGTGGGCATTTCCTGGCCCGGCTATATCGTCGGCACCGGGCTTCTGGCCGGGGTCAGCCCCGAGCAGATGGCCGAAAGCGACTGCGTGGTCATCTGGGGCACCAATGCCGTGCATACCCAGGTCAATGTGATGACCCACGCCATGCGCGCCCGCAAGGAGCGGGGCGCCAGGATCGTAGTCATCGACATCTACGAGACCGCCACCATGGCCCAGGCCGATCTGGGGCTGATCCTGCGGCCGGGCACCGACGGGGCGCTGGCGGCGGCGGTGATGCATGTGCTGCTGCGCGACAATCTGGCCGACCGCGCCTATATGGCCCGATACACCGATTTCAGCCCGGAATTCGAGGCGCATCTGCAGAGCCGCACACCCGAATGGGCGGCCGAAATCACCGGGCTCGGCGTGGGGGAGATCGAGCGCTTCGCCCATCTGGTGGGCAGCACCCCGGCCAGCTATTTCCGCCTCGGCTATGGCTTCACCCGCCAGCGCAACGGCGCCACCGCCATGCATGCGGCCCTGTGCATCCCGGCCATGACCGGGGCGTGGCAGCATCGCGGCGGCGGGGCGCTGCACTCCAATTCCGGCACCTGGGAACTGGATAAATCCGCCATCACCGGCGCCCATATGCAAAAGGGCGACCCGCGCTGGCTCGACATGTCGGAAATCGGCCCCATCCTCACCGGCGACGCCAGGGCGCTCAAGGGCGGCGGGCCGGTAAAGGCCATGCTGGTGCAGAACACCAATCCCGCTGCCGTGGCCCCCGACCAGACGCTGGCGCGAAAGGGGCTGGCGCGCGAAGACCTGTTCCTGGTGGTGCATGAGCAGTTCATGACCGAAACGGCCGAACTGGCCGATATCGTGCTGCCGGCCACCATGTTCCTCGAACACAACGACTATTATACGCGCGGCGGCCCTACCCGCGTACTCTAT
>NZ_JAUCDN010000400.1:0-2606 GCF_034675085.1 Devosia sp. | reverse complement strand
TGGTGCCTTGACGGGGAACGATGCGACGAACTGTGGGCAGAGGCGCGCGTGCTTGTCGGCAGCCCTGGCTTTATGGTGGCGTCATGAACCGGCGTGCGGTTCTGGCGGGCTTCTCTACCGCCGTACTGAGCGGTGGCGGGGCGCAGACAGAGGTACCTGAAAGCGCGGTGATGGGTCTGTTCCGCACTTGGAAAGCGGCGTTTGGTTTGGCGGAAGGGTCAGCCTTGTGGGGCTGGACCGAAGCGGAGAGGGCGCCGTTTCAGGCCCGCGAAACCGAGCTGGTGAGGCAGCTTGTCCAGACGCCGGCGCGCGATGCGCTGGACGTTTGCGCCAAGCTGACCGCCTTCACCTGCGACGGGCAGCAATTCGCGGATGATGGGGGAACGCTGTCGGATACGATTCTGCGGGAAGCGCGAATGATCGTGCAAAGAAAAGGGTTTTCAATATCCACTTCTAATGATAGTGGTTATACGAAACCCGACATGGAGTCCGATCATGACCAGCCATACCATCCGCCTCGATGCCCTGCACCAGATCACCGGTAGGCCGAAGGAGGCGCTTAAGAATACGATAAAGAACGGAAACGCCCCTTGGGACGACAGCGAGTTTCCCGAGGGCCAGCGTCGCCAGTACTCCGCGTTCCATGCCCTGACGCTGGTCATTGCCGAGGGCTTGATGGCCCAAGGCTGCACCATTCCGTTGTCCGCCGAGTTCATCCGCGCCCATGCTCAAGCCATCAATCTGTTTCTGGACGAAGTGAGCGCGGGCAAGAACATCACCCCCCGTTATGTGCTGGCGTTGCAGCGCGCCGTTTGGGACAGCTGGACCGGTAGCCAGTGGGAACCGGTGATTCTGTTTGGCACCGGCACGGCAAAAGAGGTTGCCGATGCCTACGCCGGCACGCTGAGCGAAGTGGGTACCGAAAGCGAGACCCGCGATGGTCGCTCCGAACGCCGCACCATTGGCGGTCCTTGGGCGGCCACCGTTTCGATCCCGGAAATGTATCGCCTGCTGCGCCAGCGCGCCGAGGCGAAAGGCTATTTGGTCGACGGCCGTAACATCCATAAGGTGGCCGACGAAGCCCAAGACGAAGCCGAGGCCGAGGAGTCGCTCTGATGGCCCATATCCAGACCGTCATGCTGCCGAAGCCTTGGCTTGTGATGCAGCTGCTCACTGTCCAGGAGTTGGTCAAGACCGACACCGAGACCATCTGCCAGCATCATCTCTATCTGGTGGACCGCTCGGCAGAAAACGGGCTGCGGCATCTTTCGACCAAACAGGGCGTGGCCTTCCCGCGCGAGCCCGCGACCGTGATCGAGGCAGAAGGATGACGGCGGCCTTCCACATAAATGGTGCCATTGGCGAGGGCGAGAATACCGCCACTGCGCTTGGCGCCTTTCTCGAGCAACATGCCGGCGAGCCGGTTCGCGTCACGGTCAATTCCTTCGGCGGACACGCGGCCGAAGGCGCGGCGATGATGGCGCTGATCGGCCAGCACGGCACGGTGCGTGCCGAGGTTCTGGGGATTGCCGCCTCCGCCGCTTCGCTGCTGCTGATGGAGGCTGCGCATATCGCCATGCACTCGGCAGCACTGCTGATGATCCACAACCCCGCCGCGCTGGCCTTCGGCACTGCCGACGAGTTGCGCGGGGAGGCAACTACGCTGGACAAGATAGCGGATACCTATGCGGCGGCCTATTCGCGCTGCACCGGCCACCCGCTGAGCCGCATTCGCGCGTGGATGGATGCCGAGAGTTGGATGAACGCAGAGGAGGCGCTGGCGCTGAATTTCTGCGACGAAATCACCGGCGAAGGCGAGCGGGCGAAGGCTGTCGCCGCCTTCGATTACACCCGCTTCAAATCGGCGCCGGCCCAGCTTCTGCGGCGCGCCGCCCGCAATGGCTGGGCTGGAGAGACAGCTGCATCCACCCCGGCCCACTAAAACGGAATATGAGAGACATGGCCGTGCTACCTTCTCAATTTAGGCAGATGATTGGCCTGATCCGCGCCGAGGATCTGGCCGAGGAATGGGGCTATGCCGGCGCGAATAGCGCCTTTCGCAATTTCTGCGCGAAACTCGGCCTGCGGCATGTACCGGGGCGCCCCGGATGGTTCGATCCCAAGCACGTCCGTCAGCGTCTTGACGCAGCTCAGGGCATGGAGATCCTCACGCCGTCGCGCGGCCCCGATGGTGCCCCGTCGCTGGTGTCGCAACGGAGGGCGCGCAATGCCTCGATCTAACCTGCCGAAGGGTGCCCATCGCGTCCGTCGCGTCACCAAAGCTGGCGCGAAGTTTCATTTCTACGCCTGGCGCGGCGGTCCGAAGTTCTGGGAGGATACCGCCCGCTTTCCGAACGATCCGGCTTTCTTCGTGGCTTTTGCAGACGCCACCGCGCGTCCCAAGCCGGCGCATTACATGACCGTCCAGATGGTTGACGACTTTCTGTCGAGCGCGGAAATGCCCAAGGGCGAGCGCACTCGGCAGGATTATCGCCTGTGGGCGCTGCGCTTCTCGGCGGCGTTCAAGGACGATCCCGCCGCGATGTTCGAGGAGCCCGAAGCGCGGGGCGAGGTCAACGAGTGGCGCAAGCAATGGGCGCATTCGC
>NZ_JAUCDN010000399.1:0-2617 GCF_034675085.1 Devosia sp. | reverse complement strand
AGGGGGAGGTGCCGCGTGGTGGCTGGGGCTCTTACCTCACGCCAGCCGCGTGCCGCCCGCCATTTCCGCCAGGATCGCCCGCGCCGCCGCCGCCGGGTCGGCGGCTTCGATGATCGGCCGCGCCACCACCAGATGCGTGGCGCCGGCGGCCAGCGCCGCTGCCGGGCCCATCACCCGCTTCTGGTCGCCCATGGCGCTGCCGGCGGGGCGGATGCCGGGGGTGACGATGGCCATCTGCGGCCCCACGATATTGCGGATCATCTCCGCCTCATGCGGCGAGGCAACCAGCCCGCCGATTCCGGCTGCCCGCGCCTGTTCGGCCCGCAGCGCCACCAGCCCGGCCGCGTCGCGTCCATAGCCGGCTTCCTTCACGTCCGCGTCGTCCATCGAGGTCAGCACGGTGACGCCCAATATGCACAGGCCCGAGCCCGCCGCCGCCCTGGCCGCCGCCCGCATGGTCTTGGGATAGGCATGCACGGTCAGCATCGAGGCGCCGGTTTGGGCAAAGGCGGCCACGCCCTTTTCCACCGTATTGTCGATGTCGAGCAGCTTGAGGTCGAAGAACACCTTCTTGCCCGCCGCCATCAGCGCCTTGCCCAGCGCCAGCCCGTCGCCGCCGTAAAAGCACTGATAGCCGATCTTGTAGAAATCCACCGCGTCGCCCAGCAGCGCCACGATCTCCTCGGCGCGCGCCCGGCTGTCCACATCCAGCCCCACGATCAATTGCCCGGCCATTGCCTGTCTCCTTTGCGTTGCCCCCGCCTGCCACGAGGACGCCGATCCGGCAAGCCCGTTTAACGGTGCTATGTCGTCATAACACCTTGCCGCAGGGGTGATATGGCGGCATAAGACCGACCTTTTCCGTGCTATTGGGGGATGAATCATGCAGCAGCAGGCGCTATCGGCCATCGTCGCCTGGGTGAGGCTCGAGCGCGCCCTTCAGGGTTTCGAGAAGGATCTCAAGGCTCGCCACGGCATCACCATGCTGCAATTGGCCGTGCTCCATATCCTGACCGAGCGCCCGCATATGCCGCTTTCGGCGCTGCGCCGCACCCTGGTCATGCACCCGGCGACGCTGGGCCAATCCATTGACGATTTGCGCCGCAAGCGCCTTTGCCGCGTCACCACCGATCCCGAGGATCGCCGCGCCCGCCATATCGCCATCACCGAAACCGGCCTGGCGCTGGTCGATGCCGTGCCGCTGGCCGGCCCCATGCGCCTGCGCCAGCTCGATACCGACCCGGCCCGGCTCGACCGGCTCACCGCCAGCCTTTCCGACGCCATGGCGCTGTTCGGGCTCGAGGCGTCTAGCCCCGGCTGAAATGGGTCAGCTCGTGCACCATCTGGTCCACCTTGCGGATGATACCGGGCTCCACCGGCGCGCCCTCGGCGTCGAAGGCCTCGCTGGCCGGGCCGATCCCGAGCAGGGTCGGCACCACCAGCGCCCCCATCTTGGTCAGCGATTCGCGCAGATGGCTCAGCCCCCAGATGGTGCCGTATTTGCCCGAGCTCACCCCGCCAATGCCGAATATGGCCTGGCGGAACACGCTCGGCTTCTGCCGGCTCAGCCAGGCGATGGTGTTGACCAGGAGCGGGCTGACGCTGCCATTATATTCCGGGCTGGCGATAAAGACGATGTCGTGGCTGCGCCACATTTGCGCCAGCGTCACCGCCGCTTCGGGCACATGGTCCGGCTCCAGGTCCTGATTGAAGATGGGCATGGGAAAATCGCCCAGGTCGATGGCGGTGACGCCGACGCCCGCCGCCTCCAGCTTTTGGCCCATATGCCGTTGCAGCAGCCGGTTATAGGACCCCCGGCGGATCGAGCCGGAAAGGGTGAGAGCCGTCGTCATCGAATGCATGTCTCCTTGAGATGAACAGGGCCGCGCTTGCGCGCCGCTCCAGCCCATAGCAATATCGCCGCGCCCGGTCACGAGCGCCGATCCGCGTGGCGGGCCGAAAGACGGAGCCCCCCGATGTCGTCCAATATGATCTTTCTCAACCTGCCCGTTGCCGACCTGGCCGCCACCATGGCCTATTACAAGGCGCTGGGTTTCGAGCATAATCCCGATTTCACCGACGAAACCGCCGCCTGCATCGTCATCAGCGAAGCCATTTTCGTCATGGTGCTGACCCATGACAAATTCCGCCAGTTCACCCCCCTGCCCATCGCCGACGCGCATCGCCAGACCCAGGGCCTTTATGCCCTGGTCCAGGACAGCCGCGAGGCGGTCGACGCCATTGCCGCGCGGGGCCTTGCCGCCGGCGGCAGCGAAATCCGCGAGGCGCAGGATCATGGCTTCATGTATTCGCGCTCCATCGCCGATCCCGATGGCCATATCTGGGAATATTTCTGGATGGACATGAGCCAGCAGCAGGGGTGAGGCACCATATTGCCCTATCCACCGCGCGGCACCTCCCCCTTGACGGGGGAGGCTGGGAGGGGGTGCCGGGAGCCCGAATATTCGGGCCAAACGCCCCCCACCCTTGATCCAGCCATTCGAGCATAGCTCTCATGGCCTTCTCGCCTCAAATCGCCCCACTGGGGCGATTTGCCCTGAAGGGATGGCTCGAAGCCCCGCAAGGGGGAGGGTGACGACTGGACCGTCGCTGTCCA
>NZ_JAUCDN010000398.1:0-2636 GCF_034675085.1 Devosia sp. | reverse complement strand
CGCAGCACCTCGTCGATCTCGGGCAGGTCGTAGAATTTGCGCACCACCGCCCAGCCGGCCTCGGCCGTGTCCACCACGGTGAACAGGTTCACATCCTCGGGCGAGATGGTGCCGGCGTCGGCCAGCGCCTCGAAATTGATGACCTTGCCCCAGAAGTCCGCCCCGAACAGCAGGATCGGCACCCGGTCCATGCGCCCGGTCTGCACCAGCGTCAGGGTCTCGAAAAATTCGTCCAGCGTCCCGAAGCCGCCGGGGAAGATGGCGATCGCCTTGGCCCGCACCAGGAAATGGATCTTGCGGGTGGCGAAATAGTGGAAGTTGAAGCTCAGCTCCGGCGTCACATAGGGGTTGGGCGCCTGCTCGTGCGGCAAGACGATATTGAGCGCCACCGAGGGGGCCCCGACATCGGCCGCGCCGCGATTACCCGCCTCCATCACGCCCGGCCCGCCGCCGGTCATCACCACATATTCCTTGAAATCCAGGGTCTTGGAGGTGAACGAGCAAAGCTGGGCGAAGCGCCGCGCCTCTTCGTAATAGCGCGAGGCCGCCTCCAAATTCTTCTTCTGCACCGCATTCTTGGCCGCCCAGGCGTCCTGTCCCGGCGCGGGGATGCGCGCGCCGCCGAACAGCACCACGGTGGAATTGATGCCGCGCTCGCGCAGGCGAAATTCGATCTTGAGATATTCGAGCTGGAAGCGGATGCCGCGCGTATCCTCCGAGGTGAGGAAGTCGGGGTCGGCAAAGGCCAGCCGATAGGCGGGCGATTCGGTCTGTGGGGTGGAAGGGGCCAGCTTGGAAGCGGCGATATCCTCAACCGAGGTGCGTAGCGATGTGTGGCGGCGTCTGGCCATTCGTGGCTTCTCCGTGATTCTGATTTCTCATGCTGGCAGAGGCTGGTTAAGGATTCGGTATGGTTAACGGCAACTGAATTTATTGTGGGCACGAGCATCCCCACCCCGATGTCGCCCCGGCCTTGAATTCCTCCTGGCTCCACCAACTCAGGATAGGCCCCGGCCTCAGCCCGGGTGGCGCCCTGCTCCTGTGCCCCTTGCCATCCCGCCGATTTATTCGCATATAGCTCCTGGGAGGTTGGCGCGGACGTGTTCCTCGCCAACCGGGTCAGGTCCGGAAGGAAGCAGCCCCAACGAGACCTTCACGGGTCGTTGCCAGCCTCCTACCGTTTCTCGGGCGTTTCGAAATGCAAAAGGGCGCGCCACTTTTGCCTGAAATGCCTTTATGCTGGGCCGATGGCTCCCGGCAGATTCTCCACCCCGCAGCGCATGGAAGGGCTCGATGGCTGACGCAGCGACCTCGCCCTATCTGGTTCTCGCCCGCAAATACCGCCCGCGCGATTTCACCACCCTGGTGGGGCAGGACGCCATGGTGCAGACGCTGGGCAACGCCTTCAAGCAGAACCGCATCCACCACGCCTTCATCCTCACCGGCGTGCGCGGCGTGGGCAAGACCACCACGGCGCGCATTCTCGCCCGCGCCTTCAACTACGAGGACGCCTCCGGGCCCCATCCCACCCTCGATCTGTCCGTCGAGGGCGAGCATTGCCGCGCCATCATCGAGGGCCGCCATGTCGACGTCATCGAGATGGACGCCGCCTCCAATACCGGCATCAACGATATCCGCGAGATCATCGACTCGGTGAAATACGCGCCGTCCTCGGCGCCCTACAAAGTCTATGTCATCGACGAAGTGCACATGCTCTCCACCGCGGCCTTCAATGGGTTGCTCAAGACGCTGGAAGAGCCGCCGCCCTATGTGAAGTTCATCTTCGCCACCACCGAAATTCGCAAGGTGCCGGTCACCATTCTCAGCCGCTGCATGCGCTTCGACCTCAGGCGCATCACGCCCGAGATCATGACTGCCTATCTGCAATCGATTCTCGATCAGGAAGCCATTGCCTTCGAGCCCGAGGCGCTGGCCATGATCGTGCGCGCCGGCGAAGGCTCGGCCCGCGACAACCTTTCCCTGCTCGATCAGGCCATCGCCCATGGCAATGGCATGGTTTCGGCCGAAACCGTGCGCGCCATGCTCGGCCTGGGCGACCGTGCCCGCATCATCGACCTGTTCGAGCAGCTTATGGGCGGCGCCATCGGCGAGGCGCTCGATACCATGCGCCAGCTCTACGATCTGGGCGCCGATCCGCAGACGCTGGTCGCAGACCTCTGCGAATTCACCCATCTGGTGACGCGCATGAAGATCGTGCCGGCCGCCGCCGACGATGTGTCCCTCACCCCCGACGAGCGCAGCCGCGGCGCGGCGCTGGCCGGGCGGCTCTCCATGCGCGCGCTCACCCGTGCCTGGCAGATATTGTTCAAGGGCCATGAAGAGGTCGCCCGTGCCGCCAATGGTCTTCAGGCCGCCGAAATGGCGCTGATCCGCCTGGCCTACGCCGCCGACCTGCCCAGCCCCGACGATCTCATCGCCAAACTGGCCAATCAGCCCGCGCCCGCATCCGGCCCGCCGCCCGCCGCCCCGCTGGCCCGCCCCTCCGGCGGGGGCGGGGCCTCCGCGCTTCGGCTCGAACCGGCCCCGGTCTTTGCCGCCGATCCTGCCCCCGCGCCCCCGCGTGCCCCCGCGCCCCCGCTTGCCCCCGCGCCCCCAGCGGCGCGGGCCCGGGTCGG
>NZ_JAUCDN010000397.1:0-2644 GCF_034675085.1 Devosia sp. | reverse complement strand
CCGACCGGGCGGTGCCGACCGTCAAGTTCAACTGAGCCATGCGGCTGCTGCGCGCTGCCCTCGCTCTATTCCTCATAGCTGCGCTTGCCTTTCCGGCGCTGGCGCGCGAGGAAATCCGCGACTTTGCCGCTGACGTGACCTTGCGCACCGATGGGTCGGTGCGGATCGTGGAAACGCTTGAGGTCAATGCCGAGAGTATCGATATCCGGCGCGGCATCTTCCGCGATATCCCCACGGTGATGCTGGATGCGCAGGGACGCAAGTTGCGCTCGTCGCTGGAGGTGGAATCGGTCAGCCGAGACGGAGGCGCCGAGCCCTTCGAGGTCGAGCGCATGGGGGATTTTCGCCGTATCTGGATCGGCGATTCCAGCGCCTTTCTGCGCCCCGGCGTACACCGATACGTCATCACCTACACCATGACGCGCATGGCGCGCAGCTTCGAGGATCACGACGAGCTCTATTGGAACGCCACCGGAAATTACTGGATCTTCCCCATCCTGCGCTCCTCGGCCCGCGTGCACCTGCCCCCTGGCGCGGTAATCGACCAGATGGTGGGCTATACCGGAGTTGCGGGCGCCAGTGAGCGTGCCGTGACCCTCACCCGCATATCCGACAGCGAGGCGGTCATCACCACCAACCGGGCGCTGGGGCCGGGCGAGGGGATGAGCTTTGCCATCAGCTTCCAGAAGGGCGTGCTGGTGCCGCCGCAGGGGCTCGATGCGCTGCTGGCCTGGCTATCGGACCTACGCGAAATCGTGCTGCCGATTTTGGGCGTCATCCTGGTGCTGGCCTATAATTTCTCGGCCTGGAACGCGGTGGGGCGCGATCCGCCCAAGGGCACCATCATTCCGCTCTTTCATCCGCCCAAGGGCTTTTCGCCGCCGCTGGTGCATTACGTGCACAATTGGGGCTTTTCCAACGCCGGCTGGACGGCGCTGACCTCCGCTATCTTCGATCTCGGGGTCAAGGGGCTGGTGACCATCGTCAACCCCGACAAGACCCTCTCGGTCAAGGTGACGGGCAGGGAGCCTGCCGAGCCGCTGCCCGAGCCGGAAAGGCTGCTGTTCGACTGGTTCGCGCAAAAGGGCTCCGTCACCATCGACAAGGGCGAGGGCCTGGAAATCGGCAAACGCCGCGTCGAGTTTGTGCAGGCCATCGAGCGGGAAAACCGCCTGACCTGGTTCCGCAACAACACCTTCTTCGTCGTGCTGGGCTTTCTCATCGCCGCCGCCATCCTGCTGGCGATGGTGATTTTCGAGGTGCTCGAATTCGAGTGGCTGCTGGTAGCGGCGGTGGTCGGGGTGATCCTCGGAGCGGTGGTCGGTTTCGTGCGCGGCCTGTGGCGGGGCCGGTCGATCCTGCGCTTCATTCCGCTGGTCTGGATCGGCGTCGTCGGCTTCAACATGCTGGCCGGTATCGCCGATTTCGCCACCGGCATCAGCATCAATGCCGCGGCGGTGGCGGCCGCTTCCATCGTCATGATTACGCTGATTTTCGCGGTGCTGATGCGCGCGCCCACCGTGCAGGGCCGCAAGATCATGGACCAGATCGACGGCTTCAAGCTCTATCTCGAAACGGCGGAAAAGAACCGGCTCAACATCGTGGGCGAGCCGCCGATGTCGGTGGAGCGTTTCGAGCGCATCCTGCCCTTTGCCATCGCCTTGGGCGTGGAAAAGCCCTGGTCGGAGCATTTCGAGGCTGAACTGTCGCGCAATGCCGTCTCCGACGCCAGGGGCGGTAGTTACCAGCCGCTCTGGTATGGCGGCTCGCCCTCGTCCTTCTCGTCGGGCAATTTCTCCCGCACTATTTCGGCGGCCAGCGCCGGCATGGCGGCAGCGATGGTCGCGGCCCAGCCGGTGCAGGCCAGCTCCTCCGGCTTCAGCTCGGGCGGCGGAGGCTTTTCCGGCGGTGGCGGCGGGGGCGGCGGTGGTGGCGGCTGGTAAGCCTTTCCATGGACAATCCGTCCGCCCCAAGCTAAGCAAACCGCGCCTTCCTCTATCCCGGTAACCGCCATGCCCGAATTGCTGCTCGAACTCTTTTCCGAGGAAATCCCCGCCCGCTTTCAGCGCCGCGCGGCCGATGACCTGAAAAAGGCCGTCACCAATGCGCTGGTCGGTGCCGGTCTGGTCTATGAGGGCGCCAAGGCCTTTGCCACCCCCCGCCGCCTGGCGCTGACGGTAAGTGGTCTGCCGGCGCGCTCGCCTGATACCCATGAAGAGAAAAAAGGCCCCAAGGTCGGCGCGCCGCAGCCGGCGATCGATGGCTTCCTGCGTTCGGCGGGACTGGCCTCGATTGAAGAGGCCAAGATCGAGAGCGATCCCAAGAAGGGCGATTTCTACGTCGCCCGCATCCACAAGCACGGCGCCGAAGCGGTGGAGCTTCTCTCCGCCATGCTGCCGAAAATCCTGGGCGATTTCCCCTGGGCCAAGTCGATGCGCTGGGGCTCGGGAAGCTTTCACTGGGTGCGCCCGCTGCGCGCCATCACCGCTACTTTCGGCACCGAGAATGACGAGCCGGTGGTGGTGCCCTTCGCCAGCAGCGATTTGCAGTCGGGCCAGACCACCTATGGCCACCGCTTCCTCGCACCCCAGGCGATCCGCGTGAAGCGCTTCGAGGACTATGTGCTGGCGCTGGAGCGCGCCAG
>NZ_JAUCDN010000396.1:0-2646 GCF_034675085.1 Devosia sp. | reverse complement strand
CAGAGCCGAGCGATAGGACTGCATCGAGCGGTAGAACTCGAAGAATTCCTGATCCTGGCCATAAGCCGCCGCGAACAGCCGGTTGCGCTCGGCATCGCCCGTACCACGGATGATTTCCGCGTCGCGCGTCGCCGCCGCGACGATTTCCACCGCCTGGCGGTCGGCAATGGCGCGCAGGCTCTGCGCCTGTTCCTGGCCACGGGCGCGCAGCAGCGCGGCTTCCGCCAGACGCTCGGCGCGCATGCGCTCGAAAGTGGTCGCCGAGACATCGGCTTCCAGATCGGTGCGCAGGATGCGCACATCCACCACGTCGATGCCGATATTGGCAAGGTCGGGACGGATGAGGTCGCGCGTCTCGGCCATCATCTGGCCGCGCTGGTCGGAAAGGGCGGCGTTGAACTCGCGCAGGCCATAGACCTGGCGCAGCGCCGCATCGAGGCTGGCCCCGATCCGCGCTTCGGCCACCGACAATTCGCCCGCCGCACGCTCGCGGAAGAGGCGCGGATTGTCGATATGATAGGTGAGGAAGGCATCGACCTGATAGAAGGCGTTGCCCGATACCTGCACGCGCATATTGGCGATGTCGTAGCGCAGCAGGCGGTCTTCAACGATCTGCACGCTATCGACGATATCGGTCGGAATCTTGAAATAGATGCCCGGCTCGGTGCGCACGTCAGTGATCTGGCCGAAGCGCATGACGATGGCCTGTTCGCGCTCGTTCACCACATAGATGGTCGAAAAGAAGACGTAGAGGGCGCCCAGGATGACGGCGCCGATGATAATGAGGCGATTGCTCATGGCTTAGTTCCCCGTCGAATTGGTGCGGGCGCCGGGGCGCAGTTCAGGCAAGGGCAGATAGGGGATGACCCCCTGCCCGCCATCGGTGGACTCGATCAGCACCTTTTCCGAACCGCCCAGCACCTCTTCCATGGTCTCCAGGAACAGGCGCTTGCGCGTCACTTCGGGGGCATTCACATATTCGGCATAGATGGCGTTGAAGCGTTCGGCCTCACCGGTCGCTTCCTGCACCACGCGGTTGGTATAGGCGGCCGCGTCTTCGCGCAGTGCGGCGGCCCGGCCACGGGCATCGCCCAGAAGCGTATTGGCGTAGGAGCGCGCCTCTTCCTGCAAGCGCGTCTCGTCCTGGCGGGCGCGCTGCACCTCGTTGAAGGCGTCGATCACTTCCGAAGGCGGACCGGCATTTTCGATCAGCACCTGGGTGACGTTCACGCCCAGACCATAGCTGTCCAGCGTGGTGCGGATGATCTGGAGCACTTCCTCGGAAATGCCGCTGCGATCGTCGCTATAGATGTCCTGGGCGGGACGGCGGCCGACCACTTCGCGCATGGCGCTTTCGGCGGCATAGCGCACCATCGATTCCTGGTCGCGGACGTTGAACAGATATTGCTGCGGATTGTCGATGGCCCAGAACACCGAGAACTGCACATTGACGATATTCTGGTCGCCCGACAGCATCAGCCCGTCGCTGGCGGCCTGCGAGGCGCGCGAGCCGGCGGCGTTGGCGGTGCCGATCTGGGTCTGGTTGAGGGTGGTGGTGACCTTTTCCACCGTATCGATCGGCCAGATCAGGAAATGTAGGCCCGGCAGGGCCAGTTCTTCCTTGGGCTTGCCGAAGCGCAATTCGACGCCCACTTCCTGCGGATCGACGGTGTAGATCGAATTGAGCGCCCAGAAGGCGACCAGCGCCAGAACGCCTCCAACCAGCGCCCAGCGCCCACCGGGTATGCCACCCTTGAACTGGTCGCGGCCGCGGTTGAGAATATCTTCCAGGTTGGGCGTGTTGCCGCCCCCGGGACGGCGCGGACCGCCACCCGGGGCCTGGCCCCATGGGCCGCCATTATTGTTGCGGCCACCCCCGCCTCCGTTATTCTCCCACGGCATCGCGTCCCTTTCGGCAATATGGTTTCGTTGTGGACTTATATAGGCAAGCCCGCAGCGCGATCAATGCGCGCCGCGCTTGCGCCGCTCGTACACTTTGACGCAATAGGCCGCCTCATCCCGAGGCGAGGGTTCCACCTCCGGCTCATCGATCACTTCCCAGTCGGCCGCATCGATGGGCGGAAAGCGCACGTCGCCTTGCGGAGCCAGCGCGATATGGCTGACATAGAGCCTGTCGGCACGGCCCAGCAATTGCGCATAAAGCTCGCCACCGCCGATAATCATGACTTCATCGACGCCATCGGCCTCGGCCACCGCGCGCGCCTTTTCCAGCGCCGCCTCGACGTCATGCACGACCAGGACTCCTTCGGGCTGGTAGCCCGCCTGCCGCGTGACCACGATATTGGTGCGGCCCGGCAGCGGCTTGCCCACGGTTTCATATTGCTTGCGCCCCATGATGACCGGCTTGCCCATGGTGGTGCGCTTGAAGAACGCCATGTCGGACGGCAAGCGCCAGGGAATGGTCTGGTTGCTGCCGATGACGCCGTTCTCGGCCACGCCCACGATCATGGCGATGCGCATGCTCATGCCCCCAGCCTCGCCAGCGCCGCGCCTTCGAGGCGCACCTTGGTCCATTCGTCCTGCATGATGCCGCCCTGGGCCTTGTAGAAGTCGATGGAGGGCTGGTTCCAGTCCAGCACCCACCATTCGAACCGCCCCAGCCCCTCGCGCACGCAGCGTTGCGCC
>NZ_JAUCDN010000395.1:0-2680 GCF_034675085.1 Devosia sp. | reverse complement strand
TTTCGGGGCTTTCAATGGCAGACCAATTCGACCTTACCGTGATCGGCTCGGGGCCGGGCGGCTATGTATGCGCGATCCGCGCTGCGCAACTGGGCATGAAGGTCGCCGTGGTCGAGAAGTGGCCGACCCTGGGTGGCACCTGCCTCAATATCGGCTGCATTCCGTCCAAGGCGCTGCTGCACGCCTCCGAGCTTTACGAAGAGGCCGGGCATGGCTTTGCCGCCCTGGGCATCGATATTCCCGCGCCCCAGCTCAACCTGCCGCAAATGCTCAATCACAAGAGCGAGACGGTGGCCGCCAATGTCGGGGGCATCGATTACCTGTTCAAGAAGAACAAGATCACCGTTTTCCGCGGCATCGGTTCGATTCCCGCCGCCGGGCGGGTGCTGGTGACGCCGCAAAGCGGGGCGGCCAGCGAGATCGAGACGCGCAACATCGTCATCGCCACCGGCTCGGTTTCGGCCGGCCTGCCGGGCATCGATATCGACGAAAAGACCATCGTCACCTCCACCGGTGCGCTGTCGCTGGAAAAGGTGCCCGAGCGGCTGCTGGTCATCGGCGCCGGCGTCATCGGGCTGGAGCTGGGCTCGGTGTGGGCGCGGCTGGGGGCCAAGGTCACCGTGGTCGAATATCTCGACCGCATCCTGCCGGGCATGGATAGCGAGGTGGCCCGCCAGTTCCAGCGCATGCTGCAAAAGCAGGGCATGGAGTTCCGCCTGTCCAGCAAGGTGGCCGGCATCGACAAGCAGGACGATGGCGCGCTCAAGGTGCGGATCGAGCCGGCGCAGGGCGGCAATATGGAAATCCTCGACGCCGATGTGGCGCTGGTCGCCATCGGCCGCAAGCCCTTCACCGAGGGGCTGGGGCTCGACATTGTCGGGGTGGCGCTGGACGAGCGCGGCCGCGTGCGCGTCGACGGGCACTACAAGACCTCGATCGATGGCGTCTATGCCATTGGCGACGTGATTGCCGGGCCGATGCTGGCGCACAAGGCCGAGGATGAGGGCATCGCCGTCGCCGAAATCCTGGCCGGCCAGGCCGGCCACGTCAATTACGCCGTCATGCCGGCCGTGGTCTATACCAATCCCGAAATCGCCTCGGTGGGCAAGACCGAGGACGAGCTCAAGGCCGAGGGCGTCGATTACAAGGTCGGCAAATTCCCCTTCACCGCCAATGGCCGCGCCAAGGCCATGCTGGCGACGCAAGGCTTCGTCAAGATTTTGAGCGATGTCACCACCGACCGGGTGCTGGGCGCCCATATCGTGGGCAAGAATGCCGGCGAGATGATCCATGAACTGGTGGTGCTGATGGAATTTTCCGGCGCCTCCGAGGACCTGGCCCGCTCCACCCACGCCCATCCCACCCTGTCCGAAGCGGTGCGCGAAGCCGCCCTGTCGCTGGGCGACGGCGCCATCCATATCTGATCGCGCCAAAAAGATTCGAGACACCAGCCGCCGGCTCCCCAGCCGGCGGCTTTTTTGTTTCCACCGGCAGGGCGCGCGCCCTGCCTTATCCCCGCCCGTGCGGCCGGCCCTATGCTCATCGGAGGGCGGCAATGGCTTCCCGCGCGCCTCACGCCGGTGGATTTTTTCCTGTCGTGGCGGGGATATGGGGGATAAGTCGACCCTTGTAACGTCCGAGTAAACCGGCGTTCTTCTTACCCAAATTCATCATACAACTTGCTCATTATTGTATGTTGACTCGGCTTTTTGGCTTCCATACTAGTTTCAACAGCAAGTCCGCAAAGAGTCCAGAGGGCCGGGAAGCGGGTTTGAGTGGCGGGGCAGAGCCCCCGTCGCGAAGCAACGGCGACGGTTGCCAGCGGCGCGGAGGACGGGCCGGACCGAAGCCACATTTGGGAGGACATCCATGTTTCATCTGCCCAGGCTGGCGGCGAGCGCACTCGTCGTCGCATCCTTGATGGTTTCGGCGGCCAGCGCCCAGACGGTGCTGCGCTCGTCCGATACCCATCCCGATGGCTACCCCACGGTCGAGGCGGTCAAATATTTTGGCGAGCTTCTGAGCGCCAAGACCGATGGCCGCTATTCGGTCGAAGTGTTCCATTCCGCCCAACTCGGCGAGGAAAAGGACACGATCGAGCAGACCCAGTTCGGCGTCATCGATCTCAACCGCATTTCCATCGGCGCCTTCGGCACCCAGGTGCCCGAGGCCACCGTGGTCCAGCTTCCCTATATCTTCCGCTCGGCCGACCATATGCACCATGTGCTCGACGGCCCGATCGGCGAGGAGATCCTGGCGGCCTTCGACGCCGTGGACGTGGTGGCGCTGGCCTATTACGACGGCGGCGCGCGCTCCTTCTACAACAGCTCCCACCCCATCACCTCGCCGGCCGACATGGCGGGCATGAAGCTGCGCGTCATGCAGTCCGATATCTTCGTGGACATGGTGGCGGCCTTTGGCGGCAATGCCACGCCCATGCCCTATGGCGAGGTCTATTCGGGCATCCAGACCGGCGTCATCGACGGGGCCGAGAACAATTATCCCAGCTACGACACCGCAGGCCATGCCGAGGTGGCCAAGTTCTATTCGCTCGATGAGCACCTGATGGTGCCCGAAGTTCTGGTCATCTCCAAGGTCGTCTGGGATGGGCTGACCCCCGAAGATCAGGTGCTCTTCCGTGAAGCGGCGCAGGAATCGGTGGCCAGGCAGCGTGAGCTCT
>NZ_JAUCDN010000394.1:0-2691 GCF_034675085.1 Devosia sp. | reverse complement strand
GCCTCGACGGCGCGGAACGGATCGTCGATGGGCGGCATGAACACCCGCCCCTGCGCATTGATGACCAGGACGCGATGGCCGTTGCGCCCTTCCGCGAACATCGCCCCGCGCCCCGGCGTGCCCGGCGGCAGGTTGATGGGGCGCAGCAGCGTGGTTTCCCGCTCGATATAGGTGAGGGCCTCGCGCTGGTCGAAGGCATGGTCGCCCAGGGTGACGATATCGGCGCCGGCCTCGCGGATGGCGTTGAAATGGCCCTCGGTCAGCCCCTTACCGTGGCTGGCATTCTCGCCATTGACCACGACGAAATCGAAGCGGTGGCGCGCGATGATGTCGGGCAGGCGCGCCGAAACCGCGTCGCGCCCGGCGCGGCCCATCACGTCGCCCAGGAACAATAGCCTCATGCCGAAGGGCCGAAATGACGGATGCCGGCCTCAGTGACCACCGCGTCGAGCGGCACGTCATGGGACTCGCGCGGGATTTCGGCCAGCTCCTGGGCGGCGAAGGCCAGCCCGATCAGCTTCGGCTTCTTGCTCAGCGCCGCCAGGGTGCGGTCGTAATAGCCCCCACCATAGCCCAGCCTCGTGCCGTGCCTGTCAAAGCCCAATAGCGGCATGACGATGACGTCGGGCTCGGCGCGCGGCGCCAGCTCGGAAGGGGCCAGGGTGCCGAAGCCGGCTTCGTAAAGCGAGGCGCCCTGCTCCCAGACGCGCAAATCCAGCGGCTCCTCGGGCCCCTGCACCACCGGCAGCACCACGGTCTGGTTGGAATCCATCAGCCGCACCAGTATGGGCTGGCAATCAAGCTCGTCGCGGATGCGCCAATAGACGGCCACCACATCGGTGGGCGCCAGCGTCACCGCATCGAAAAAATGCCCGGCCGCCAGGGCCGCCGCCTCGGCGCGCTCATTGTGGTCGAGCCCGGCGCGGGCCGCGCGCGCCTCAAGCCGCAGCGCCGCCTTGGCCCCTTCGATCGCTTCATTCACCATAGGCGCGCACGGTCCCGCAAAAAATCCTGTGCCGCCCTGGCCGTGGGATAATCGATCCCGGGAACCTACTCACGTAGGTGGGCGCCGTGTGTCCGAACCCACGGGTCCGGTCAGGGACAGCTCCCTTAAGATCGATTAAGGCCCCGGGGATATTGGTATCCTCACGCACCGGGCAGCAGGTGAAATATAGGGGCTTTGCCCCCTTGTGCAAAGGCCCGTAGCGTCTTGCCCCCCGCAAAAAGACACTTGTTCTCGCCCGCGCCTGCCCCCACCATGAAGAGACAGGATTCCGGGGCGCCCGATGTTCGCGCATATCCTTCTCATCATGATCGTCGCCATCGCCATTTCCGGCCTGGCCGAGCGGCGCAATGCCCAGCCGGCGCTGGTCGTGGCGACGCTGGGGCTGGTGGCTTCTTTCATACCGGGCGTTCCCTCGCTCGAACTGGAGCCCGACATCATCCTGGGCATCGTGCTGCCGCCCATGCTGTTTTCGGCGGCCAGCGACTTTTCCTTCGGCAGCTTCATCAAGCGGCTGGGCTCGATCATCAATCTGGGCGTGCTGATGGTCTTTGCCACTGCCATCGCGGTGGCCGCGGTCGCCGGGTTTTCCGTGGCGGGGCTGACACCCATGGCCGCCCTGGTGCTGGGCGCCGTGCTCGCCCCGCCCGATGCCGTCACCGCCATCACCATCGGCCGCAAGGCCGGCCTGCCCAGCGGGCTGATGACCGTGCTCAAGGGCGAAAGCCTCATCAACGACGCGGCGGCGCTGACGCTGTTCGCGGTGGCCGTGGCCGCCACCACCGGCACCCATGCCTTCATCGACAATCTGGCGCTCTATTTCCTCTATACCGCCACGGTGGGTGTGCTGGCCGGGCTGGTCATGGGGCAGGTCGCCGCCTATGCGCGGCGCAAGCTGGGCAATCCCTCGCTGGCCACCGCCGTCTCGGTCATCCTGCCCTTCGCCGCCTATCTGGTGGCCGAGGAACTGCACGCCTCGGGCGTGCTCGCCGTGGTCGCGGCGGGCTTCGCCATCGGGCACAGCTCGGCCGAATCCGGCTATGCCGAGCGCATCCAGGAGCGCCAGTTCTGGCGCACCGTCGACACCCTGCTCGAAACCTTCGTCTTCGCCTATATCGGGCTGCAACTGCGCTTCATCATCACCGATGCCCAGGATGCCGGCTACGATCTGGTCCGGCTCGTGCTGACGGCGGGGGCCATCTTCCTGTCCACCGTCGCCATCCGCTTCGCCTGGGTGTTCTGCACCGCGCTCATCGCCCGCTGGCGCACAAGGGCGCTGCTCAAACGCTTCGAGCACCACCCGCCCCCGCCCGGAAGGCGGCGGCTGGGCCAGGGGGTGATGCCCCTCACCTGGAAGGAAAACACCGTTCTCGCCTGGACCGGCATGCGCGGCGTCGTCACCCTGGCCGCCGCGGCCGGCGTGCCCACCACGGTGGCCTCGGGTGCCGATTTTCCCGGGCGCGAGGCCATCCTCACCATCGCCTTCCTCGTCACCATCGCCACCCTCCTCATCCAGGGCAGCACATTGCCCTGGATGATCGGCGCGCTCGATCTGAGCGGCGAAGAGGATAAAAGCCACGCCCAGGAACAGCACCGGCTGGCCCGGTCGCTGGCCCAGCAAGCCATGCTCGAAGCGCTGGAGGCCTATCGCCGGGAAAATCCCTCGCCCGCGGCCCAGCGCATGGCCG
>NZ_JAUCDN010000393.1:0-2701 GCF_034675085.1 Devosia sp. | reverse complement strand
CCATGGGTTTCAAGATGGGCATTGTCGGCCTGCCCAATGTCGGCAAGTCGACCCTTTTCAACGCGCTGACCCGCACCGCCGCCGCCCAGGCCGCCAATTTCCCCTTCTGCACCATCGAGCCCAATGTGGGCGAGGTGTCGGTGCCCGATGCGCGGCTGGAAAAGCTGGCCGCCATCGGCAAGTCGATCAATGTGCTGCCCGCGCGCATGAGCTTCGTGGACATTGCCGGCCTGGTGAAAGGCGCCAGCCAGGGCGAAGGGCTGGGCAACCAGTTCCTTGCCAATATCCGCGAGACCGACGCCATCGCCTATGTGCTGCGCTGCTTTGAGGACCCCAATGTCATCCATGTTTCCAACCGGGTCGACCCGCTGGCCGACGCCGAGGTGGTGGAAACCGAGCTGATGCTGGCCGATCTCGAAAGCCTGGAAAAGCGCCGCGCCGGCGTCGAGAAAAAGGCCAAGGGCAATGACAAGGACGCCAAGGTCACGCTCGATCTGATCGACCGCGCCCTGGTGGTGCTGCGCGAAGGTCGTTCAGCTCGCTTCGTCGCCCGCGAGCCGGAGGAGGAAAAGGCCTTCCAGGAGCTGCAATTGCTCACCTCCAAGAAGGCGCTTTATGTGTGCAATGTCGACGAGGCCTCGGCCGCCACCGGCAACGCGCTGAGCAAAAAGGTGGAAGACTACGCCCATGCCAATGGCGCCGGCGTGGTGGTGATCTCGGCCGAAATCGAAAGCCAGCTCGCCCAGCTTCCCGATGCCGAGCAGGCCGAATATCTCGACACGCTGGGCCTTGCCGAGCCCGGCCTCAACCGGCTGATCCGCGAAGCCTACGACCTTCTGGGGCTACAAACCTATTTCACCGTCGGCCCCAAGGAAACCCGCGCCTGGACCATCCACAAGGGCGACAAGGCTCCCGCCGCCGCCGGTGTCATCCACACCGATTTCGAGCGCGGCTTCATCCGCGCCCAGACCATCGCCTTCGACGATTTCGTGGCGCTGGGCGGGGAAGTCGCCGCCAAGGAAGCCGGCAAGGCCCGCGACGAAGGCAAGGACTATGTCGTCAGGGATGGCGACGTGATGCTGTTCAAGTTCAATACCTGAAGGCCTGAAGCAAGGTTGACGGGGCGGTTTCAGCCAGGACCGCCCCCCATTCTTACGATTGGAAGAGTGAACCTGCCGGCGCGCGTTGCCTGGCGCGCGCGACGCGCTAGCATGGGGGCGCCGCAGGCTCGTCTGCCGGCCAGTGTCCCGGAGCATCTTCCCCCAAATGGCCCATCCCAGCATCACCTTTATCGGCGCCGGCTCGACCGTGTTCATGAAGAACATCGTCGGCGACATCCTGCAGCGCCCGGCCCTGGCCGGCGCCACCATCCGCCTGATGGATATCGACCAGGTGCGGCTGGAGGAAAGCCGCATCATCGCCGAAAAACTGGTCGCCTCGCTGGGGGTGGCTGCAACGGTGGAAACCTATTCGGATCAGCGCCGGGCCCTGGAGGGCACCCATTTCGTCGTCGTCTGCTTCCAGATCGGGGGCTATACCCCCTCGACGGTGATCGATTTCGAGGTGCCCAAGACGTATAATTTGCGCCAGACCATCGCAGATACGCTGGGCATTGGCGGCATCATGCGCGGGCTGCGCACCGTGCCGCATCTGTGGAAGATCTGCGAGGACATGCTGGCGGTCGCCCCCGAGGCGGTGATGCTGCAATATGTCAACCCGATGGCCATCAACACCTGGGCCATCGCCGAGAAATATCCAGCCATCAAACAGGTCGGCCTGTGCCATTCGGTGCAGGGCACGGCCCATGAGCTGGCCCATGATCTCGACATTCCCTACGAGCAGATCCGCTATCGCTCGGCCGGCATCAACCACATGGCCTTCTATCTCAATTTCGAACAGCGCCTCTCCGATGGCAGCTATCGCGATCTCTATCCCGATCTTCTGGCCGCCTATCGCGACGGACGCGCGCCCAAGCCGGGCTGGAACCCGCGCTGCCCCAACAAGGTGCGCTACGAAATGCTGACGCGGCTGGGCTATTTCGTCACCGAAAGCTCGGAGCACTTCGCCGAATATACCCCCTATTTCATCAAGGAGGGGCGCGAGGACCTGATCGAGAAATTCGGCATTCCGCTGGACGAATATCCCAAGCGCTGCATCGAGCAGATCGAGCGCTGGAAGGAGACGTCGGAACGCTATCGCAGCGCCGAGCACATCGAGGTGAAGGCCTCGCAGGAATACGCCTCATCCATCGTCAACTCGGTCTGGACCGGTGAGCCCTCGGTGATCTACGGCAATCTGCGCAATAATGGCGCCATCACCAACCTGCCCGCCGAAGCAGCGGTGGAAGTGCCGTGCCTGGTCGATGACAACGGCATCCAGCCCACCCTTATCGGCGCCCTGCCCCCGCAACTGGCCGCATTGATGCGCACCAATATCAATGTGCAGGAGCTGACCGTGCGGGCGCTGGTGGATGAAAAGCGCGAGCATATCTACCACGCCGCCATGCTCGACCCGCACACGGCGGCGGAACTGGACCTCGAGCAGATCTGGGCGCTGGTGGACGATCTGCTGGCCGCCCATGGCGACATGCTGCCGCAATGGGCGCGGGGGTGAGTTGATGGATTGTGGTTGGTTGCCCGCCCGTCCAGGCCTCCCCATCAAGGGGGGCGTGTTTACTTCAGGCGCTTTCTGTCCGGCAGTT
>NZ_JAUCDN010000392.1:0-2707 GCF_034675085.1 Devosia sp. | reverse complement strand
GCCACGATGCGCGGCCCGATGGCGATCGCCGCTCCAGTCTCGTCCAATTCGGTCAAGCCGTCTGCCCTCCTGCCAGGCCGATCCTAGGCGCATTTCGCCTGCCCGTCATCTTGCGCGGGCAATCAGGCTGAAAAGAGCTTTAAGATCGGCTTTTCCCGGACAAATGCGTGCCCCGGAAAAGAAAAAAGAGCGGCAAGTTTACCGCTCTCGAAGTTAACAGGGAGGCGTCAAACAGAGGGAGAAACCGCTCTGAAATCCAGAAAACTCTGAATAATTTTAGATTAGCGGTAATTGTTTAATTTGCCGTTAACAGGAGTCGATTTCTTAACCCTGCCAAAATCTCAATATCGTGATCGCTTTTTGTCCCACCCCGGGAACCGCAAGGCGGCTTAACGCGTCATTTACCCTGACAGACCCCGATCCGCCGGAGGGAGGGACGAGACATGACTAGCCTTTCGCCCACAGCCGCCACCAGCCTCGTGGTCGCCCTCATGGCCCTGGCCAAGGTCGGGCCTGTGGATAAGCCCAGCCGTCCCATGCCGCCGCGAAAGCGCCACGTCCCCCGCCGGACTAGAACTTGAAGGCGGCGTCGGCGGCCTGGCGGCTCCTGCCCCGCGCGTCGATGGCGGCGCGCAGCCGCGCGATCTCGGCTTCCAGGAGCCCGATGCGCTCGCTCAATTCTTCCACCGACATGGTGTCGAGGGGCATGCCAACCTCGTGGGGCCTGGGCTTGCTGATGTCATCGTCGAACATGGGCAACCTCCTCGGTCGGTGATTTTCGGGCGTTCCAATGCGCCAGTCTAGCGCCAAAGGCTTGCAGAGCAAATCCGCATCGGCCATGCATGGCGGCATGACCCTGCCTTCCATGATGAATGCCATCGCCATCACCGCCCCCGGCGGTCCCGAAATGCTGCAATTGCGCCCGCTTGCCCGGCCCGAACCCGCCTCCGGCGAGGTGTTGATCCGCGTCGCTGCCGCCGGCGTCAACGGGCCCGATCTGGCCCAGCGCGCCGGGTTCTACGATCCGCCGCCAGGCGCTTCGCCCCTGCCGGGCCTGGAAGTGGCTGGCGAGATCGCCGCGCTCGGCGCCGGCGCCACCCATTGGCAATTGGGGCAGAAGGTCATGGCGCTGGCCAATGGCGGCGGCTATGCCGACTATGTCGCCGTGCCGGAAGGCCAGGTGTTGCCGGTTCCCGAGGGCTGGGCCCTGCCCGAGGCCGCCGCCCTGCCCGAAACCTGGTTCACCGTTACCCAGACGCTGGTGATGCGCGCCGGCCTCGCGCCGGGCATGACCGTGCTCGCCCATGGCGCTTCCGGCGGTATTGGCGGGGCCGTCATCCAGATCGCCACGCTTTTGGGCGCCCGCGCCATCGGCGTCGTTTCCTCGCCCGAAAAGGCCGCCTATGCCCGCCGCCTGGGCGCCTTCGCCACCATCGACTATACGCGCGAGGACATCGCTCTCAAGGCCCGCGAACTGACCGATGGGCGCGGCGTCGATCGCGTCGTCGACGTGGTGGGCGGGGCCATGGCCGCCATCAATGTCGCCGCCTGCGCCCGGGGCGGCCATATCCTCCAGGTCTCGACGCTGGGCGGAGGCAAGGCCAGCCTGCCGCTGCGCGAGATGATGGCGCGCGAAATCACGCTTTCCGGCTCCACCCTGCGCCCGCAAACTTCCGCCACCAAGGCGGCCATCGCCGCCCGCATCGGCGCCGATCTCCTCCCCGGCCTGTCGCGGCCCGATTTTGAAAAGCCCGAAATCCGCGTTTTTCCCTTGGCCGAAGCCGCCGCCGCCCATGCCGCCATGGAGGCGCGCGGCCATTGGGGCAAGCTCGTACTCGTGACCGATTTCGGCGCGCAGGAGCGGTAAAAGCAATGATAAATTCATTGCGGATCGCCCTGCCGCGCCTTATATTGGGGCAATTCCCCTCAGCATGAAGCAAAGAGGCGGAGCGGCCCGGAGGAAAACCGGCCGCGCCTGCAAGAGAGATTTATCATGACCCAGCCCCTGTTGATGCCCAAGGCAACCGCCGTCTGGCTCGTGGACAACACAGCGCTGTCTTTCGAGCAGATCGCCGCTTTCTGCACGCTGCATCCGCTTGAGGTCCAGGGCATTGCCGATGGCGACGTCGCCGGCGGCATCATGGGCGTCAATCCCATCCAGAACGGGCAACTCACCCGCGAGGAAATCGAGCGCGGCGAGGCCGACGCCAATTACCGCCTCAAGCTCAGCGAGCCCAAGGTGCGCGTGGCCGCCTCCAAGCGCAAGGGGCCGCGCTACACCCCGATTTCGCGCCGCAACGAGCGCCCCAACGCCATCAAATGGCTGGTGCGCAACCATCCCGAGCTCAAGGACGCGCAGATCATGCGCCTGGTCGGCACCACCAAGTCGACCATCGAATCGGTGCGCGAATCCACCCACTGGAATTCGGCCAACCTCACCGCCATGGACCCGGTGACGCTGGGCCTGTGCAGCCAGATCGACCTCGATCTCGAGGTCAAGCGCGCCTCCAAGGGCGCGACTGGCCCCGATGAGGTGGAAACCGGCACCGTGCTGCTCACCGCCGAGGAAGCGCTGGCCCGCGCCGGCGGCCGCGCCCATGCCGATATGGCCGAGGACGATTTCGGCGGTGCCGCCGATGAGCGCACCAGCCAGGGTCACGAAGAATTCGACGCTGATTCGGTGTTTTCCAAGCTCAAATCGCTCAAG
>NZ_JAUCDN010000391.1:0-2722 GCF_034675085.1 Devosia sp. | reverse complement strand
CGGTGTCATGAAGAATGCGAAGCAGGCCGAAGGCTATTTCGCCGCCGCTGCCGAACGCGGTGTTTTGCCGGCGATAACGCAACTGGCGATGCTGCGGCCCGAGGCCGATCGCGTCGGGCTGCTGAGCCAGGCCGCTGAACGGGGAGAGGCCGAGGCGCTCTATCATCTGGCCGGAGCCTATTTACAGGGAAAATGGGGACTGACCCAGAATCTCGACACCGGCTGGGCCCTCATGGCGCGCGCTTCCGACCTCAACCACGGACAGGCCATGCTTTCCCTGGCCTATCAATATCGTCGCGGCGGTCGGTGGGGGAGCGTCGGAGAAGCCCGTGCCATCTATCATCGATTGGCCCGTCACCCCGATCCGGGATTTCGTGAATCGGCCCAGCGGGAGCTTTATGACATGGATGGCGGCTTTGAAGGCGAGCAAAATCGCAAGGCCGTGGCGCAGTTTGTCGAAGGCGCGACCTCGGTATTCCGGTTTCTGGGATCCATGTCCAATGGCAGTTCCGCACCGTCTTATGACTATTCCACGCCATCGGTCGATCCCTGCGCCAGTGCCAACGAAATCTATGCATGGTCGGGCGACGGGAGCTACCGGGCCGGTTACGGCTGCTGGTAGGCGATTTCAGCACGAGCGTCCTGCTCTTGCGCGCGCGGGGGCGACTATCTAGCCGAAACGACGCACCAGCTCCGCCGCTTCCTGGTCCAGGCCGGCCAGGTCGTCGGCCGAAAAAGTATGGGGTTCGTAGTCTATCAGCGCCAGGGCGCCGATGCGCCGGCCATCGGCGAGGATGAGCGGCACTCCGGCGTAAAAATCGATGCCGTTGGTCACCAGATACGCATTGTCTCCCAATTCGGGATGGGGGGCGGCAGAGTGGACCACCAGCGGTTCCTCCCCCTCCACCACCAGAAATGTCAGGCGCGCCGCCTCCTCATCCTCCAGATGGCGCTCGTCATCGACCAGGTTGATGAGCGCGGCGGGCACGGCGAAGCGCTCGGCCAGGGCGTCGAGCGCCTGTCCCAGCGCGTCGTCGCCCCGCCCCAGGCCGGCAAAGGGGCGGCGGCCGGCGGGCCGAACCGGTTCGAGCGGCCGGGCGAGGCGGGGAATGGCTTCGAGGGCGCTTTCGGCCTCGGTGAAGACCGTATCCACATGCAAGGTCTCGGCGGTTTCGTCTGCCACCAAGGGATGGAGCAGGCAAACCGCGATATGCACATCCGGCGCCATGCGGCGGATGCGGCGGGCGACATAGCGGCATTGAGCCCGCAAATCGGCGCCCAGGAACACCAGCACCACCGTGTGCACCGCTTCCAGATCGAGCCGGCCGATGGATTCCTGCCTTATGGCGCCGGGCGGCAGCACATTGGCCGGCGTGCCGGCATCGAGCAGGTGCAGGCCGAGAAGGCGGGCGGCGGCCTCGTCGATCTCGGTGCGCCCGCCGATGAGCAGGATGGGGGCGGCCTCGGGCCAGTCGGGTTCGAGAACGGTGTCGAGCACGGTCTCGAAGGCGCCGATCAATTGCCGGCGCTGGGGCAATGATTCGGGCCGGTCGGAAAACTCGCTCGAACCCAGCCGCAGCGCCGGCAGCATGACCTTGCCGATCAGGTCGGCCCGGCCATGCTGGTCGAGATAGTCCTCGCTGATCTCGATGGCGTCCTCGGCGTCGCCCTTGAGCATGCGCTGGTAGAGCCGCTCGGCGGGGGAAAGCACCGGCTCGCTGCCCAGAAGGGTTTCGAGGAACTGGAATTGCGGCAGGTGCCGGCCGATAACGACAAGGCATACGGTCATCGGCGTGGCCAGGATCAGCCCGACCGGCCCCCAGAGCGAGGCCCAGAACATGGCCGAAAGCAGGATGGCGATGGGCGAGACGCCGGTGCTGGAGCCATAAAGGCGCGGCTCGATGATATTGGCGGTGGTCAGGTCGATGACCAGGAACAGCGCCACCGCCATCAGCAGCATGTTCCAGCCCGGATCGACGGCGAAGGCCAGGGCGAAGGGCACGGTGGCGATGATGAGCGCGCCCACGAAGGGGATATAGCGGAACAGCACGATGAGCAGGCCCCAGAGCGGGGCGCTGGGCACGCCGATCAGGAACAGGCCGATGGCGAAGATGGTGCCATAGGCCATGTTGACCATGAGCTGGAGGATCAGATAACGCCCCACCCGGTGGCTGGCATCGGAAATGGCCAGGTTGGTCAGCGAATAGCGGCCGGCGCTGACCAGCCTGATGAAGCGGTCGAGCAGGTCGGCGCGCCCGAGCAGCAGGAAGATCAGGAACACCGCGACGATGGCGATGGTGGCCACCGGGCCGACGATGGAGCCCATGATCGAGGTGAGCAGGCTCAGCGGCCCCAAATTGTTGGAGATGGTCACCGGCACCGGCGCCATCTGGCCGGGGCGCGGTTCCTGTCCCAGATTTTCGCCCATATTGGCGATCATGGCGTTGATCTGGTCGAGCCAGGCCAGGCCGCCGAACTGCTCGCCCAGCCCGGTGAGCTTGCCCTGGATGATCTGGCGATAGCGCGGCAATTCCTGCGCCAGACCGGCGATCTGGGTGCCGGCCAGGATGATGAAGCCGGCCAGAACGGCGAAGGCCAGCAGCACCGCCAGGATCACCGCGACGGGATCGGGCAGGCCCAGCCGCCGGTTCATCCATGAGACCAGCGGATTGAGGGCGAAGGCCAGCAGCACTGAAAGCACCAGCGGCACGAAGATGCCGGC
>NZ_JAUCDN010000390.1:0-2728 GCF_034675085.1 Devosia sp. | reverse complement strand
TTTCCGGTTATCGCACGGCGCTGGCCGTGGCCGATGGCGAGGGGCGCAACGGGGTGTGGCTGGCCGAGCAGGGGCTGGACGTTCTGGCCATCGATGCCTCCGCCATCGGGCTGGAAAAAGCCCGCAGGCTGGCGGAAAAGCGCGGCGTCACCCTTGCGACCCGCCAACTCGACATCGCCCTTTATGACTGGCCGGCCGAGCGCTTCGACGTCATCGCCGTCATCTTCATCCAGTTCGCGCCGCCCGCTTTGCGCGATGCCATCTTCGCCGGCATGGCGCGGGCGCTGGCGCCCGGCGGCCTCCTGCTGGTGCAGGGCTACCGGCCCGAACAGCTCGCCTATGGCACGGGCGGGCCTGCCCAGGTCGAAAACCTTTATACCGAGCCCTTGCTGCGCAGCAGCTTCGCCGCGCTCGACATCATCCATCTCGGCGTCCATGACAGCGTCCTGGCCGAAGGCGCGGCCCATAGCGGCCCCTCGGCGCTGATCGATCTGGTGGCGCGCAAACCCAAGGGAGCGAGCCAACCATGAGCTATCGCGTCATTGCCCATATCGAGGATGGCGCGCAGGCGCGGGCGCTGATCGTGGCGTTGCGCGCCTATGGCTTCCACCCGCTCGAGCCGGGCGATGGCGGCTTTCCCGGCGTGCCGAATTTCTTCACCGATGCCGGCATTCCGGTGCAGGTGCCCGAGGAGGAAGCCGCCGATGCCGGCGAACTGGCCGCCGCGCTGCTCAAGGAAATGGGTGGGACCGAGGGGTAGGGGGCGCTATTGGACCCACCTCCACGGTGTCATGCCGGCGCAGGCCGGCATCCATATCCGCATCTTTCCCCCTCATCGCGGGCGTGGTCAGCCTTCAGCCTGGATTCCGGCCTGCGCCGGAATGACCCGGCGGTAAAGATACTCCTCCCCCAAAATGGCCATAATATCGGTCTCTGCTTGCAATTGAATGCGGTGGGCGCTTTGGTTATAAGCCGACAGGGCAGTTAACCTTTTCTTGAGACTTGGGCAGGAGCGGAACCCATGAAGGACTGGATGCGCGGATCGCTTTCCGCATTGGGCGTGGCCACACTCGCCATCACGCTGGCGGCATGTCAGTCCACCGGTTCCAATACCAGCAATATCAACCGCATCGGCGCCCCGGCGCAGTTGCAGCCGGTGCAGAATTCCACCGTGCAGCAGAATACCCTGCCGGCCCTGGGCGCGGCTTCGGGCACGCCAGCGCCGGGCCTGTCGGGCCAGCCCGTGCTGGGTGGCGTTCCCGCCAATCAGCAGGCTTCCATCGCCACGCCGGGGGGCGCGCCGTCCTCCATCGTCTCGCTCGATCCTCTGGCCCAGCCGGTTGCGGGCGGCATGAGCGCCGGCCCCGAAGGGGCCTGGAACGTGGTGGCCGGTTCGGCCACCTGCCGCATCAACCTGCCGCTCACCGCCAAGACCGGCACCAGCTATTACCGCGCCTCGGCGCCGGGCTGCATCGTGCCGCAGATTGCCGCCGTCACCGGCTGGCAGCAGGTGGGCAGCCAGCTCCAGCTCTATGATGAAAACGGCAATATCGCCGCCTTCCTCGCCCCCTCGGGCGGCCGCTATATCGGCACCATGGGCGGTGGCCAGGCCATCTCCATGTCGCGCTGAGTTTTCGGTGGCTCCCTTCACCTCTCCCTTTGGGGGAGAGGTCGGCGCTCCGCGCCGGGTGAGGGGGCCTTTTCTTATTTCCGTGCGTGGGGAAAGCCCCCTCACCCGCCCCCAAAGGGCTCGACCTCTCCCCCCAAGGGAGAGGTGAAGAGGGCGCTGATATCATCATGTCATCCATTTCTTCCCGACCATCCGCCGGCTCCGTCCATGCCGCCTATGACGATCTGGTCGCGCGCGGCGCGCTGATGGCCGATCCGGCCCAGAGCGAGGCGGCCTTGGCGCTGGATCGGGTTCTGGCCGACCTGGTGGCGGCGCGGCGCAAGAAGCGCTTCGGCCTCTTCGACAAGCCGCGGCCGGTGCGCGGGCTCTATCTTTACGGCGAGGTAGGGCGGGGCAAGACCATGCTCATGGACCTGTTTTTTGCCGCCGCGCCCTTCGCCGAAAAGCGGCGGGTGCATTTCCATGAATTCATGGACGAGGTGCATGTGGGCATCGCCGCCTTCCGCAAGTCGAAGAAGGGCCGCGATGACGACGCCGACCCGATCGCGGCGGTGGTGCGGCCGCTGCTCAGGTCGGGGTTGCGCCTTTTGTGCCTGGACGAATTTCACGTCCACGACATCACCAATGCCATGCTGCTCGACCGGCTGTTCGGCCAGCTCTTTGCCGGCGGGGTGACGCTGGTGGCCACCTCCAATGTGATCCCCGACGATCTCTACAAGGATGGGCTCAACCGCCAGCTGTTTTTGCCCTTCATCGCGCTGCTCAAGCAGCGGACCGAGGTGGTGGCGCTGCTCTCGGCGCAGGACTACCGGCGGCTCAAATTTGCCGGCCAGCACGTCTATGTCTTTGGCAGCGGCCCGGACGTGCGCGCCGAGATGGACCGGCTCTGGCTGCGCATCACCGGCGGCGAGAGGGGCGCGCCGGGCGTGGTGGAGAGCATCGGCCGGAAGATCGCGGTGCCGCTTACCGCCATGGGTGCGGCACGGTTCGGGTTTTCGGATCTGTGTGAAAAGCCGCTGGGCTCGCGCGATTTCGTGCGCATCGCCCACCAGTTCGATTCCATCCTCATCGACGACATCCCGCAGATGGACCGCACCA
>NZ_JAUCDN010000389.1:0-2765 GCF_034675085.1 Devosia sp. | reverse complement strand
GCGGGGCCACGCGCTCGGGATTGATGGGAAATTCCAGCGTCGGGTCGAAATAGGAAAGCGAGCGGACGGTGCCGTCATCTTGCAATTGCAGCAGCCGCTCGGGATTGATGGTGATGACGTCGCTGTCCACCGTGGCCGAGGCGGCGATGGCGGCGGCGATGATTTCGCCCTGCACGCGCAGCGACTGCACCCGGGCCTCGATCAGGCCCGCCCGCCACTGGTTGAGGTAGAGAATGCCCACCACCAGCACCAGCAGCCCCGCCAGGTTGAGCACGATGATGCGCCGGGTGAGGCTGGAAAAGATGGTCAGATCGAGAAAATGGCCAATGGCCCCGATCACCCGCGCCAGGGGCGAGACCAGCCCGCGCCAGCGAAAGCCGCCACGCGCGGTTGGCTCCGCCGCCGGGCGGCCTGGGGTTTCGGGGTCGAGAATGGCCACTTGCGGTCCTATTGCTCCTTGAAGCGATAGCCGACGCCGTAGAGGGTTTCGATCATCTCGAAATCGTCGTCCACCGCCTTGAACTTCTTGCGCAGCCGCTTGATGTGGCTGTCGATGGTGCGATCGTCCACATAGACCTGGTCGTCATAGGCGGCGTCCATCAGCGCATTGCGCGACTTGACCACGCCCGGCCGCAGCGCCAGCGCCTGGAGAATGAGGAATTCGGTAACGGTGAGGGTGACGCGCTGCCCCTTCCAGGTGCAGGTGTGGCGCTCCTCGTCCATCACCAGCGAGCCGCGCTCGATCAGCGCCTTGCCCGGCGTCGGCTCGCCGGCCAGCCCGGCGGGGGCGGAGGGGTCGCGCGGGGCCGAGCGGCGCAGGATGGCCTTGACGCGCTCGACCAGCAGGCGCTGGCTGAAGGGCTTGGTGATGAAATCGTCGGCGCCCATCTTGAGCCCGAACAATTCGTCGATCTCCTCGTCCTTGGAGGTGAGGAAGATCACCGGCACGTCCGATTTCTGCCGCAGGCGCCGCAGCAGCTCCATGCCGTCCATGCGCGGCATCTTGATGTCGAGAATGGCCAGGTCCGGGCGGTCGGCGGTCAGCCCCTCCAGGCCTGAGGCGCCATCGGTATAGGTTGAGACGGTGTAGCCTTCCGCCTCCAGGGTGAGGGACACGGAGGTGAGAATATTGCGGTCGTCATCCACCAGGGCGATCTTGGGCATGGGCTGCCTTTCATGTTCGGACGCGTGCAGGAAGCGGCGCAACGCGCCCTTCATCGCTGCTTGCAAGCGACAATTACGCATTAAATAAGGCGGGGCCAAGAACACTACAACCGCCATCCCTGCGACGAAGGACGATGCAACTTCCGTCTTACGACCCTTTTCGGGATGGTTGTATGATGAACCAGGCTCCTATTTTCAGCGCCATCAAGGCGGCACGGGTCCGCGCGCCATGGAGCTGAAACAGATGACCGGATTTGACCACGAAGCCCTCAGAAACCAGATCGCCGCGCGGGCGGGCTCGGTTTCGGCCAACGATATCGCGGCGGCGCTGGTGGCCCGCTCCCTGCAAGGGGGCGAAAGCGTGCTCACGGCCGATGGCGCCGTTTCGGTGCGCACCGGCGCCTTTACCGGCCGCTCGCCCAAGGACAAGTTCATCGTGCGCGACGCGCTCACCCAGGACAGCGTCTGGTGGGACAATTCGGGCGCCATGAGCCCGGCGCATTTCGATGTGCTGCTGGCCGACGCCGTCAACGCCCTGGGCGGGCATTCGGTGTTCCGCCAGGACCTGCTGGCCGGCGCCGATCCGCGCCATCAATATGGCGTCACCGTGCTCACCCCCAGCGCCTGGCACGCGCTGTTCATCCGCAATTTGCTGATCCGCCCCGGCGAGAACGTGAAGCAGGGCGAGGCGCCGACGCCGGTGACCATCGTGCATGCCCCGCATTTCCGCGCCGATCCGGCCCGCCATGGCAGCCGCACCGACACGGTGATCGCGCTCGACATGAGCCGCAATATCGTGGTCATCGCCGGCACCTCATATGCCGGGGAAATCAAGAAGAGCGTCTTCAGCCTGTTCAATTTCCATGCGCCGGGCCAGGGCGTGCTGCCCATGCATTGCTCGGCCAATCTCGGCCCGAACGGCGAAGCGGCGCTGTTCTTCGGGCTTTCGGGCACCGGCAAGACCACGCTCAGCAACGATCCGGCCCGCCCGCTCATCGGCGATGACGAGCATGGCTGGAGCGAGGACGGCGTCTTCAACCTGGAAGGGGGATGCTACGCCAAGACGGTCAAGCTCAGCCCCAGCGCCGAGCCGGAGATCCATGCCGCCACCAAGCGCTTCGGTACCGTGCTGGAAAACGTGGTGCTGGACGCTGGCCACCAGCCCGATTTCGACGACATCTCGCTCACCGAGAACACCCGCGCCGCCTATCCCATCCATGTGCTGCCGGCCATTGCCGCAGGCAGCGTCGGCGACACGCCCAAAACCGTGGTCTTCCTCACCGCCGACGCCTTCGGCGTGCTGCCGCCGGTGGCGCGGCTGACGCCGGAGCAGGCGGTCTATCATTTCCTGTCCGGCTACACCGCCAAGGTGGCCGGCACCGAACGCGGCATCACCGAGCCGCAGGCTACCTTCTCGGCCTGTTTCGGCGCGCCCTTCATGCCGCTCCATCCCACCGTCTATGGCGCGATGCTGGCGGAAAAGCTCCGCTCGAGCGGGGCCAGCGCCTGGCTGATCAACACCGGCTGGACCGGGGGCGGCTACGGGGTGGGCAAGCGCATCGACATCGCCTCCACGCGGCGCCTGCTCACGGCGGCGCTGG
>NZ_JAUCDN010000388.1:0-2772 GCF_034675085.1 Devosia sp. | reverse complement strand
GTTCGAGCCGTCGGCCTGGTAGGGGGTGAAGAAGCCGGTCTTGTTCTTGCCGGCGGGCACCATGGCCGCGTCCTCGGGCGAGGTATATTCGCCCCACAATTCGATATTGGCCGCCGCCTGGGCCGCGCCGCCGCCGAACATCACGTCGCCCTGCGGATTGGCCGCTTCGCTGCGGATGCGCTGGTAGAGTTCGCCCGTGCCGGCGGTGATGACCTGCACGGTCACGCCGGTCTTTTCCTCGAAAGCCGGCAGCAGGCTCTTGAGCATCCCTTCTTCATTGGGCGTGTAGACGATCAGGGTCGAGCCGGAAATGTCGTCGGCCGCCTGGGCGGCGGAAACCGCCGAAAGAGAAATGGCGAGGGCAGCTACCGCCGCCGCGCCGATGAGGGATTTCCGTGACATGTCGAGTTCCTCTCGATTATGGATTGTGAAGGAAATATGACAGACCATAATCGCTTTGGGAAACCGCGCCAGAGCCTAAATAGGCTTCCCTCACAATTATCCCACTGGCAGGCGCGGGATATGCAAACTGATCGCCCACAATGGCGCAGTCGTCACCTCCCCCTTGCGGGGAGGGATCAAGGGTGGGGGACGTTTAGCCCCCACATCGGGGCTCTCGTCGCCCCCTCCCAGCCTCTCCCGTCAAAGGGGGAGGAGCCGCTCCGTGGATGCGGCTACTGCGTACCCCATTATAGCCGATTACAGCCGCCGGGCCTCCTCTGCCCGCCTTTCGCCCACCGCCGGCGCGCGGGCGCTCAGCCGGTGCAGCAGCGCGTTGAAAATCTGCCAGTTGCGGGGCTGGTCGTGCCGCAGGATGCGGCAGGCTTCCCCCGCCATGCGGCAGGCGGCGTCCACCTGTCCGGTTTCGGCCAGCGTCATCAGGCTGGCGCGCAGGAGCCGGCTCAATTCGCCGGTGGTGTCATCGGTCGGCGCCATGCCGGCCTCCCTAATCGAACATGTTGAAGTGGCTCTTGGCTTCGGGGCTCATCATCTGCGGGGTCCAGGGCGGCTCATAGGTCAGTTCCACCTCCACCGCCCGCGTGCCCTCCACCGATCCCGCCGCCTCGCGCGAGCCTTCCTTGAGATAGTTGGTGGCCGGACAGCCCCGCGTCGTCGTGGTCATGGTGACGTGCACCGCGCCATCTTGCGTGGCGGCGACGTCGTAGATCAGCCCCAGATCGACGATGTTGAAGCCCAGTTCGGGGTCGATCACCAGCCGTAGCGCCTCGCGCACCTGATCGGCCAGGGTTTCGCCCTCCCCGCCCGACGTCGCCTCGACAAGCACCGGCGCGTCGGCGAGGAAATGGTCCATCAGCACGCCCAGAACCATGGGCTTGAGAAACTTCCAGTCGCCCCCCTCCTGCGTCACCGCCACATAATCGGGGCCCAGCGCCACGCCGGCCACGCCGTCGATCTCGAACAGGGCCCGCGCCAGGGGCGAGCGCAGCGCCGCGTCGCGACTGTCATAGCTCAGCACCCGCCCCGGCAGCACCGGGCGTCCGGGCAGGAACTTGATGCGCTCGGCACTGTCGGTCGCTTCGGTCTGGATGAACATGATGCGCCTCCATGGGGCCTATGAGGTTGCAACCACCAGCAGCCGGGGCCGCCTTACGCCGGTGGACCAGTTTTTCGAGGCCAGCACATTGGAGAGCCGGCGGGTGCGCACCAGTTGCACGGCGATTGCGAGCGTTGAGAGCAGCATGCCCGCCGCCGCCAGCCGGAAGCCGAGCGGCTGGGCCAGCGCCAGCATGGCGGTGGCGCTCCACACCGAGAGGTAATAGAGCACGAACCAGCCGCGCGCCTGGCGCTCCACCACCAGGTCCTGCACGCGGGGCGTCGCCGTCTTGCCCAGTATGGGCCCGTAGCATTCCAGCCAGGTCACGAAGGCGGTGATCTTGTAGAGCTTTGCCAGGCCAAGCCCGCTCAGCCAGCCGAAGGCGACCAGGAACACCAGCACCGCCGCCAGCTCCATGGTCTGCCCCAGCCCGGAAAACAGCGCCGCCAGCACCACGGCGCCGGCCAGCGAGGCAAAGGCGGGGATGGCCATCTGGCTGTTGAGCTCGATCACCGGGCGTTTGCGCTGGCGATAGAGGCGCAGCACATCGGCGCCGTACAGTCCCAGCGCCACCGCCGCCAGCACGCCGGCCAGGGCAAAGGCCCAGCCGATTTCGGCATTGGCGAGCAAAAGCCCGATGCCGCCGAGCAGCGCGGTGGCCAGCGCCAGCGCGCTCAGCCACAGCACCGCCCTTGGGCGTTTTCCGTTCAGCTCCGGCGCCAGCATGAACATGGCCAGCAGCCGATAGCTCACCCCCATGGCCGCCAGCGTCAACCAGCCGCCCAGCCCCGCCGTCACATGCAGCGGTAGTCCGTTCGCCGCCAGCGCCAGCAGCGGCTCGGAGTCCACCAGCCCGGCAAAGGTGAAGCTGAACAGGGCTCCGAACAGCACCGTCACCACCAGGCAGGCCAGCGCCACGGCGACGAAGCGCGCCGCCAGCGGCAGCGGCCGCGCCGCCCAGAGCGTGCGCGCCAGATCATAGAGCACCAGGGCAAAGCCGCAGAGCAGCGCCGTCGCTGCATAGGGAAAGGCTTCCGGCGCCGCGAGAAAGCCGCAGATCAGCAGGGCCAGCCCGGCAACAAGCAGGATCAGCGCCGGCAGCGGCAGCCGGTCGCTATAGAGCGGCTTGGCCACCAGCACCGGCACGAATTGGAACAGCGCCCCGCAGAGCAGCAGGCTCAGCCAGCCGATGGTGAACAGATGCACCAGCGCCAGCG
>NZ_JAUCDN010000387.1:0-2777 GCF_034675085.1 Devosia sp. | reverse complement strand
GCCCGGCGCTTTTCGTTGGTCCGGCGGCTCAGCTCTGCACGTTGAGGCGGATGCTCAATTCGCGCAATTGCTTGGCCGAGGCCTGGCTGGGCGCGCCCATCAGCAGGTCTTCGGCCTGCTGGTTCATCGGGAAGGCGGTGATTTCGCGCAGGTTCTGCGCGCCGCACAGCAGCATCACCACGCGGTCGATGCCGAAGGCGGCCCCGCCATGGGGCGGCGCGCCATATTGGAAGGCGCGATAGAGCCCGCCGAACTGCTCCTCGACTTCCTCGCGGCTCTTGCCGGTCAATTCGAACGCCTTGACCATGGTTTCGGGCAGCTGGTTACGGATCGAGCCGGAGGCGATCTCATAGCCGTTGCAGACCGCGTCATACTGATAGGCCTTGATGGTCAGCGGATCCTGGCTGTTGAGCGCCTCGATCCCGCCCTGCGGCATGGAGAAGGGGTTGTGGGCGAAATCGACGCGCTTTTCCTCTTCGCTCCATTCATAGAAGGGGAAGTCGACGATCCAGCACAGAGCAAACCGGTCTTCATCCACAAGGCCCAGATCGATGCCGGCCTTGGTGCGGGCCTCGCCGGCGAATTTGTAGAACTTGTCCGGCCGCCCGCACACGAAGAACACCGCATCGCCATCGTCCAGTCCAAGCTGGGCCTTGAGCGCTGCGGTGCGCTCCTCGCCGATATTCTTGGCGATGGGGCCGCTGCCCTGCCCGTCCTTGAAGAAGATATAGCCCAGCCCCGGCTGGCCCTCGCCCTGCGCCCAGCCATTCATGCGGTCGCAGAAGGCCCGGCCGATCGGCTCGGCGCCGTCCTTGTTCTTGGCCGGAATGGCCCAGACTTCCACCTTGGCGTCGGCCTCGATCTGGTTGGCGAAGACCTTGAAGCCCGAACCGGTGAAATGCTCGGTGACGGCCTGCATCTCGATGGGGTTGCGCAGATCGGGCTTGTCCGAGCCGTATTTGCGGATGGCCGTATCATAGGGAATGCGCGGCCAGTTGCGGGTGACTGGCTTGCCCTCGGCGAACTGCTCGAAAATATCGGTCACCACCGGCTCCACCGTGTTCCACACGTCTTCCTGGGTAACGAAGCTCATTTCCAGGTCGAGCTGGTAGAATTCGCCCGGCAGGCGGTCGGCGCGCGGGTCTTCGTCGCGGAAACACGGCGCGATCTGGAAATAGCGGTCGAACCCGGCCACCATCAGCAATTGCTTATACTGCTGGGGCGCCTGCGGCAGCGCGAAGAATTTTCCGGGATGGATGCGGCTGGGCACCAGGAAGTCGCGCGCCCCTTCCGGCGAGGAAGCGGTCAGGATCGGCGTGGAATATTCGGCAAAGCCGGCGCCGGCCATACCCGAGCGCATTGCCGAGATGATCTGGGTGCGCTTGACGATATTGGCGTGCAGCTTTTCCCGGCGCAAATCGAGGAAGCGATAGCGCAGGCGCACGTCTTCCGGGTACTCCTGATCGCCGAACACCGGCAGCGGCAATTCCTTGGCCGCCGAGAGCACTTCCAGCTCGCGGATGAACACTTCGATCTCGCCGGTGGCCAGGTTGGGATTGACTGCGGCGGCGTCGCGCAGCTTCACCTCGCCATCGATGCGGATCACCCATTCCGAGCGGATCTTCTCCGCCTCGGCAAAGGCGGGGGAATCGGGGTCGATCACCGCCTGGGTCAGCCCGTAATGGTCGCGCAGATCGATGAACAGCAGCCCGCCATGGTCGCGGATGCGATGCACCCAGCCGCTGAGGCGCACGGTCTGGCCGGCGTCGCGGGCGGTGAGGGCGCCGCAATTATGCGAGCGGTAGCGATGTGTGGTCATGGCAAACTCTGGAAAAAAGCCGGAATCTTGGGCGGGAAAAGCGCATGGGAGCCCCCGCTTGTCAAGCAGATCGGGCTCATGGCGCGGCGCGGCCCAATTCCGCCGCCCGGCGCAAATCCGGTATGGAGTGGGCCTCAAGCACCTGCTAGGAAGAATATTGGCTATTTTAAGACGGACGCCGGTATGGACCTGATCGTTTCCACAGAAGTGCTCGCTGCATTCTGCGAGCACGCTGCGCATTTTGACTTTGTCACTGTCGATACCGAATTCCTGCGCGAAACCACCTATTGGCCCAAGCTCTGCCTGATCCAGGCTGCCGTGGACGATCAGGCCGTGCTGATCGACCCGCTGGCGCCGGGGCTCGACCTGACGCCCTTCTTCACGCTGCTGGCCAATCCGCGCGTCACCAAGGTTTTCCACGCCGCCCGCCAGGATATCGAGATTTTCGTCAAGCTCACCGGCAAGGTGCCGGTCAATATCTTCGACACCCAGATCGCAGCCAGCGTCTGCGGCTTCGGCGACAGCGTTTCCTATGACAATCTGGTGCGCTCGGTCACCAATGTGGAGCTGGACAAGTCCTCGCGCTTCACCGACTGGTCGGCCCGCCCCCTTTCGGAAAAGCAGTGTCTTTACGCGCTGGCCGACGTCACCCATCTGCGCGACATCTATCGCGAGCTGCGCCGCCAGGTGGAAGCCACCCGCCGCTGGGACTGGGTGGAGGACGAGCTGGAGGTGCTGCGCAGCATCGACACCTATGTGGTCCAGCCCGAACAGGCCTGGGAGCGGCTGAAGATGAAGATCAACCGCCCCCGCGACCTGGCCGCCCTCAAGCAGCTGGCCGCCTGGCGCGAAAGGCGCGCGCAGGATACCGACCAGCCGCGCAGCCGCATCCTCAAGGACGATGTGCTGTTCGAGCTGGCCATGCAGCGCCCGCTCACCCCCGATGCCTTCGAAAAGC
>NZ_JAUCDN010000386.1:0-2785 GCF_034675085.1 Devosia sp. | reverse complement strand
TCGCTCATTGCAGATCGGGACGGGGAGGTGCGGATAGGCCCGTTCGGCCGCGTCGACGCAATGAGAAAGCCTTTCCGGCTTTGAATTTCTGGTATCCGCCGGGCGACGGAAAAAGCGGGTGACATGTAAGAGCGGGCCCCCGTCTTGTCAACTTTGCCGAAATGGGTCACACCTCGTCGGCCCGCGCCGGAAAGCCCCCCGCGCCGGGCGGCCCGTGGCGACGCATACCGACGTGGCGCGGCATAATTCGGCCCTTTTGTGATGAGAGGGCGGGGCCACGCCAAAAGCGCCTTGTCGCACGGCACGCGCGCATTGCCGATATCAAACCGGCCACGCCGCCCCGGCTGCGACGGCCCAGGAGACCGATCCGATGCTATTTTCTCCCCTGCGCCTCGCCCGCACCGCGAGCGTCCTTGCCCTGTTCATGGCCGGCGCGCTCGCCCCGGCCCTGGCCCAGGACGCCGCCGCGCCGGTGGCGCCCGAAACCGTCATCGCCACGGTGGGGGGCGAGCCGATCACCGAGGCCGATCTCGGCTTTGCCGCCGAGGATCTGGGTCAGGACCTCGCCCAGATGCCGCCCGAGCAGCGCCGTCCGTTCCTTTTGAGCGTGCTCATCGACATGAAGGTTCTGGCCAAGGCCGGCGCCGATGCCGGCATGGCCGACACCCCGCTTTTCGCCCAGCGTCTCGATTATCTGCGCGAGCGCGCCCTGCGCCGCGCCTATTTCAACGACGCCATTCTGGGCGCCGTGACCGAAGAGGCGATGCGCGCCGAATATGACAAATTCACCGCCGGCTTCGAGCCCGAGGAAGAGCGCCGCGCCAGCCATATTCTGGTGGAAAAGGAAGAAGACGCCAAGGCCATCAAGGCCGAGCTGGAGGCCGGGGCCGATTTCGCCGCCTTGGCCAAGGAAAAATCCATCGATCCCGGCAGCGGCGCGCAGGGCGGCGATCTAGGCTTTTTCAGCCGCGGCATGATGGTGCCGGCCTTCGAGGAAGCGGCCTTCGCCCTCACCGAGCCCGGTCAGGTTTCCGATCTGGTCCAGTCCAATTACGGCTGGCATATCATCAAGCTCACCGAGACCCGCATGTCCGCCCCCCCGACCTTCGAGCAGGTGGCCGGCCAGATCCAGCAGCAATTGCTGATGAAGACCTTCAACGAGACCGTGGCCAAGCTCATGGAAGGCACCACGGTCGACATCGCCGACCCCGCGCTCAAGGCCGCCCTCGACCAGCAGGAAGAAGCCGCGACCCCCTGATGCAATCCCTGCCGGCGCGGCCCCTGGGGCGGCGCCGGCGCTCTCTTGCGCCTCTCCCCGCTTTGAGGCACACCGGACGGCGAATGCTTCGCTCCATAAGGCTCCTGAGATGGCCCATCCGGTTTCGCCCCTCGCCCCCAAATCCTTTCCCGATCTGCCCGCCATTGCCGGGGTGCGCTTCGCCACGGCCGAAGCCGGCATCAAATACAAGAACCGCACCGATGTGCTGCTGATGGCCTTTGACGAAGGCACCAGCGTCGCTGGCGTGCTCACCCGTTCGAAATGCTCGTCGGCGGCCGTTGACTGGTGCCGGGCGAACCTGCCGGGCGGAGTGGCGCGGGGGCTGGTGGTCAATTCGGGCAATGCCAATGCCTTTACCGGCCTCAAGGGCCGCAAAAGCGTGGAAATGACCGCCGATCTGGCGGCCAGGGCGCTGGGCTGCGCGCCCGGGGAAATCTTCCTCGCCTCCACCGGCGTCATCGGCGAACCGCTCGATGCCGGCAAGTTCTCCGGCGTGCTCGACGCCATGGCGACCCGCTTGGGCGATGCGCCCTGGATGGACCCTGCCCGGGCCATCATGACCACCGACACCTTCCCCAAGCTTTCGGGCGCCACTCTTGAAATCGACGGCGTATCCGTGACCATCAACGGCATCGCCAAGGGCTCGGGCATGATCGCCCCCGACATGGCGACCATGCTCAGCTTCGTGGTCACCGACATGCCCATCGCCGCCGATGTGCTCCAGGCCCTGCTGGCGCGCCATGTCGCCACCAGCTTCAATGCCATCACCGTCGACAGCGACACCTCCACCTCCGATACGCTGCTGGCCTTCGCCACCGGCAAGGCTGGTGTCGAGCCCCTGGCCAGCCTCGATGACCCGCGCGCCGAAACCTTCGGCGAAGCCCTGCGCGACGTGCTGTTCGACCTGGCCATCCAGGTGGTGCGCGATGGCGAAGGCGCCACCAAGCAGGTCTCGGTCCATGTCGAGGGCGCCACCTCCGACGCCTCGGCCTTCCGCATCGCCAAGGCCATCGCCGATTCTCCCCTGGTCAAGACCGCCATTGCCGGCGAGGACGCCAATTGGGGCCGCGTGGTCATGGCCGTGGGCAAGGCGGGGGAGCCCGCCGACCGCGACCGCCTCGCCATCCGCTTCGGCGACCTTCTGGTGGCCAGGGATGGCGAGCGCGCCCCCGGCTACGACGAAGCCGCCACCAGCGCCTATATGAAGGGCGATGAGCTGGAGCTGACGGTGAGCCTGGGCCTGGGGGACGGCAGAGCCAGCGTCTATACCTGCGACCTCACCCATGGCTATATCGCCATCAATGGCGATTATCGGAGCTGACATGGCCCTGCCCGATACGCTCGCCTTCGAGCGGGCCGGGCTCAGGGCCTGGCCCGGCATCGAGGTAGAATGGGACGGCGCCTGGGTGCGGCGGGCTTCGGGCCGCTACACCAAGCGCTCCAATTCGGTGCAATGCTTCGACCCCGCCGATGAGGACGACGCCGAAACGCGCATCCTTGCCGCCG
>NZ_JAUCDN010000385.1:0-2817 GCF_034675085.1 Devosia sp. | reverse complement strand
GGATTGTCAAATGCAATCGGGCTGGAAGCGGCTCCTCTCAACAGCGGCGTGAATAGCGCTGCCCAATCCGGCAGGAAGCGCATGAGCCCCAATCCCTTCACCGCCGATCCGGCCATTCCCGAGCGCCTCGCCCGATTGGGGGCAGAGACGGCTGGCAAGGTGCGGCAGGCGGCGCGCGAGGCGCTGACGGATGGCATCCTCCCCCACGCGGCGGCGGAAACGATCATGCGCCGGTTCGCGCTGGCCTCGGTGCGCGAGCTGATGCTGATCCTGCTCGATCTGGCCAAGGACGGGGCGCGGCCGAGTATTTCCAATTTCCATGTAGGGGCGGTGGGACTGGAAAGCGAGACCGGCAATCTGGTGTTGGGCGGCAATGTGGAATTTCCCGGCACGCAGCTCGGCTTTACCCTGCATGGGGAAGGGTTCGTCTTCACCCGCGCGATGAGCCGGGGCACCAATATTTCGGTGATCGCCATCGACGAGGCCCACCCTTGTGCCCATTGCCGGCAATGCCTGGCCGAATATGCCCGGAGCGACCGGCTGGAGCTGATCGACCCGCTGGGGCACACCCTGACGCTGGCGCAGCTCTATCCCTGGCCGTTCGATCCGACCTATCTGGGCGAGCGCGGGGCGGTTCCGGGACAGGAGAACTGGCCCGGGCTGACGCTTGCATCAGGGGCCGACCACCCCCTGGGGGAGCCGCTGCTGGCGGCGGGACGGCGCAGCCATTCGCCCTATAGCCAATGCCCCGGCGCGGTGGTGCTCAGCCTTGCCGATGGAAGCCATGTCAGCGGGCTGGCGATCGAAAGCGTCGCCTATAACCCCACCATCCAGCCCATACAGGCGGCGATGGTGGACCTGATCGCCCATGGGCATGGTTATGACGCCATCACGGGGGCTGTGCTGGGCACGGTGATCGGCGGGGCGGTGGATTATTCGCGCGCAACGGCGGAATTGCTGACACGAATTGCCCCCGGCGCGCCGCTGACCATATTGGGGTGGTCGGCATGAGCGGGATCGATCTTTCCCGCCGCGCCTTTCCCGACGTGGCGGCACGGCTGGAAAAGGGCGCGCTGGCGGTGCTGGCGCTGGGCGCCTGCGAGCAGCATGGCGCGCATCTGCCGCTGACCACCGACACCGACATGGCCCATGGCGTGGCGCGCAGGCTGGCCGATGAACTCGACGCGCTGCTGCTGCCGCCGCTGGCCTATGGCGATGCGTGGACGGCGCGCAGCTTTGCCGGCACCATTTCCATTTCGCCGCGCACCTTGCAGGCGCTGATCGAGGATATCGGGCACGACGTCTTGCGCATGGGCGCGCAGGGGCTGGTGCTGGTCAACGGACATTTCGGCAATCGGGAGCCGATGGTGCTGGCGGCGCGCACGCTGGTGACGGCAGGCTTGCCAGTCTGCCATCTGGATTATCCGGGGCTGGAGAGGCTGGCGGAGGAAGTTTGCGACAGCCGTCCGGCGGCGCCGCATTTCTACCATGCCGACGAGGTGGAGACCTCAATCATGCTGGCGCTGGCGCCCGAGGGCGTGGACATGACGCGCGCCGCCTCGTCCTACCCGCAATTTCCGCCCAGCTTTGGCAGCGAGCCTATGCAATTGGGCGATTTCAACCCGGCCGGCGTCTTCGGCGACCCGCGTCCGGCGACGGCGGAAAAGGGCGAGGCGCTGGTGGCGGGGATCGTGGGAGAAAGCCTGCGCATCATCGCCGCCTGGAGGGCGCGCCATGGGTTTTAGGACCATGCCATGGCCACGCTGAACGACGTTGCCGCCGAAGCCGGCGTGTCGCCGACGGCGGTGTCGCGCCATCTCAACCACAGGATCGAGCTGCCGCAGGCGACGCGCGACCGGATCGACGCCGCCATCGCCAAGCTGGGCTATCGACCCAATGTACTGGCGCGGCGGCTGTCGCGCGGCAAGGCGGAAGCGATCAGCCTGGTCACGCCCGACATCGCCAACCCGTTCTTCGCCGAGCTGGCGGCGGCGGTGGAGCGCGAGGCACATGACCATGGCTATGCGGTATATATCTCCTCGACCGGCGGCGGGGCCGGCAACGAGGCCGAAGCCATCAGCCGCATGGCGGACGGGCATGTCGACGGTCTCATCATGATGACCAACCGGGTGGATGACGGACGGCTGGCGCGGCTCCTGGCCAAGCTCGACAATGTGCTGCTGCTGGACGAAGACATCGCCGGGGCGGGCCTGCCGGGCGTGTTCGTGGAAAATGCGGCGGGGACCTATCTGGCCGCCCGGCACCTGATCGAGGCCGGACACAGGCAAATCGCCCTGATCGGCGGCCCCGAGGGGCTGATGAGCGTCATCGAGCGCCTGGCCGGGTTCGGGCGAGCCATGGCCGAGGCGGGGCTGACCATTCCCGAGGGCTGGACGCTGTTGGGCGATTATACCAGCGCCTTCGGCGAGGCGGCGGCAGCGCAATTGCTGGACGGACCGCGCCGGCCTACCGCGATCCTGGCCTGTTCGGACTATATCGCTGTGGGGGTCATCAAGGCGGTGCGCAGCCGGGGGCTGGTCATTCCGCGCGATCTGAGCCTTGTGGGGTTCGACGACATGGCCTTTGCCGAACTGGTCGATCCGCCGCTGACCACGGTGCGCCAGCCCGTGGCCGAAATGGGCCGGCTGGCCGTGCGCCATCTGCTGGCCCTGCTGGAGGACGGCCCAAGGCCGCCTCCCGAAACCCGCCTTCCGGTCGAACTGGTCACGCGCCAGTCCGTCGCTCCTCCCTCCCCAAAGGATATTTCATGACCAAACGCATCCTCGTCGCCGGCGAATCCTGGACCGTGCATTCCAT
>NZ_JAUCDN010000384.1:0-2827 GCF_034675085.1 Devosia sp. | reverse complement strand
CTCGATGGCCTGCCGGTCTGGGCGCTGGGCCTGGTCATGCTGGTGGCCATCATCGCGCTGTCGGTGTGGTGGCTGCGCACATCGGTCAGGCTGGTGCGCATGGGGCTGGCGCTGTGCATCGGCGGGGCCCTGTCCAACGTCATCGACAGGCTGGTCTATGGCGCCGTGGCCGATTTCTTCCACTTCCACTGGGGCGAGTGGTCCTTCTACATTTTCAACCTTGCCGATGTGGCCATCACCGCCGGCGTGATCCTGCTGATCCTCGATCTGCTGGGCGTTGGCCATGCCCGCAAAACCGCCTCCTGAACCAGCACGGACACTGTGCTGCCAGAATCTGGTCTTAGTCGGCGAAATGCGCTATAAGCGCCACCGACACTTCGAAGGACGTTTCATGCGTATTGGATTGACCGGGCAGCATGCTGCTCTGCAGGTGGCGACCCGGACGGGTTTGGCGGCGCTGGGCCTGGTGTTTGCGCTGGCGCTGGCCGGCTGCACCACCGTGGAAGGCACCAATGCTTTGACCGATTTCGGCACCTTCGAGCGCGAGGTGATGACCTCCACGGCGCGCGGGGTGGGCCTGGTGCCCGGCGAAACACCAAAGGAAGACCTCACCAATGCCCGCGCGCCCCTGGTCCTGCCCGCTTCCGGCCAGGCGCTGCCCGCTCCCGTCACCCAGACGGCGGCGGCGCAACTGCCCGCCAATAGCGATACGGTGCGCATCGACACCACCAATCTCACCGAAGCCGATCTTCAGCGCCTGCGCAACGCCAAGGTGGTCGATCTGCGTTCGGTGGCCGGCCGTCCGCTCACCGAGCAGGAGGCCCGCACGCTGACCGCCCGCATGCGCGCCGCCAATATGAGCGTCACCACCGCCAATAATCGCCCGCTCTATCTGCCCCCCGAGGAATATTTCACCCGCGTGGGCGATGCCGAGTTCATCTGCTCGGCTCCCGGCGGCGAGCTGGTCTCGATCAACGATCCGCGCTGCCCTGAATCGGTGCGCAAGGCCATCCGCGCCAATCAGAACCAGTTCAGCTCGGGCGCCTCCAGCTCCAGTGCCGGTGTCCGGCTCACCGAGAAGGAAACCACGCTCCAGTAACGGGCTGGACGATCCTGCTTTCCAAGGCGGCCGGGTTTTCCGGCCGCTTCGTCTTTTCCGCGCCGCCCGGACGGAGCGTTTTCAAGAAAAGGTGGCCGCCACTTTTTCGGTTCGAAAGCGCGACCATCCAAAAGGGTCCCGCATGTCATGAAGGTCCGCCGATGAGCGACACTCCCGCCTCTCCCTCCACCGGCGACCGGCTCGCCAAGGTCATTGCCCGTTCCGGCCTCTGCTCGCGGCGTGACGCCGAAGTGTGGATCACCGAGGGACGCGTCGTCGTCAACGGCAAGAAGGTGCTGACGCCCGCCTTCAATGTCACCGAGCGCGATGCCATCCTGGTCGACGGCGCCCCGCTGGCCGCCCGTCAGGGCACCCGCGTCTGGCTCTATCACAAGCCGGCCGGCCTTGTGGTCACCGAGAAGGACCCCGAGGGGCGCCCCACCATCTTCGAGGCGCTCGAAGCCCATGGCCTGCCGCGCGTCGTTTCGGTCGGTCGGCTCGACATCAATACCGAGGGCCTGCTGCTGCTCACCAATGATGGCGGTCTCAAGCGCGTTCTCGAATTGCCCGCCACCGGCTGGCTGCGCCGCTATCGCGTGCGCGCCCATGGCGCCGTCACCCAGGCCGCCCTCGACCGGCTCAAGGACGGCATCGAGGTCGATGGCATCCGCTACGGCCCCATCGAGGCGAAGCTGGAGCGCGAGCAGGGCGCCAATGTCTGGCTGGTTCTCTCGCTGCGCGAAGGCAAGAACCGCGAGGTCAAGAATGTGCTCGGCGCCCTCGGGCTCGAGGTCAACCGCCTCATCCGCGTCAGCTTCGGCCCGTTCCAGCTCGGCGAAATCCCCGTGGGCAGTGTTGAAACCGTCAGGGCCAAGATGCTGCGCGACCAGCTCGGCAAGAAGCTGGCCGAGGCCGCCGATGTCGATTTCGACAGCGAGATGCCCGAGGCCAATGCGCTTGTCGGCAAGCCCACGCGTGACCGGCAGACCGGGCGTGGCACCAATACGGTGGAAATCGCCCGCCAGCGCTTCCGCTTCACCGACCACGCCGAAAAGACCGAGGAAGAATGGCGTGCCGAACGGCCCCGCCAGGATCGCCCGGGGCGCTTTGACAGCCGCAAGCCCGCGCCCCGCCGCGAGGAGCGTCGGGATGACGAGTACCAGCCGCCCGCCCGCCAGATTCATTTCGACGAGGATGGCCGCGCTCCCGAGGAATTCGTCGCCAAGCGCCACACCAAGCCCTTTGCCCGGCGCGATGCCGACGATCAGCCGGCCCGCACCTATGGCCAGCGCCCCGAGCGTCCGGCCAAGCCCGCTTCCGCCGGCAAGAAGCCGTTTGAAAAGAAGCCTTTCGCCAAAAAGCCCTTCGGTGACAAACCCTTTGGCGACAAGCCGCGCGGCCCCCGCCGCGAGAACGATGACCGCCGCCCCGCCGGCGAGCGGCCCAAGCGCGATTTTGGCGATCGTCCGCGCGGGCCCCGTCCCGAGGGCGGCAGCCGTCCCCCGCGCGACCGGGAATTTACCGGAACGCCGCGCGGCCCGCGCCGGGGCGATGCCGGCGCCGAACGTCCGGCCTTCGCGCCGCGCACAAGGCCCGAAAGCGAGCGCGGCGAAGGCGCGGCCTTTCGGGGCGAGGCCAAGCGTCCCGGCCGCAATTTTGCCGACAAGCCGGTGCGTGGTCCCCGGCCGGCTTCAGCGGGGGCCAAACCCGCCCGCGCCGATGAAGGCA
>NZ_JAUCDN010000383.1:0-2874 GCF_034675085.1 Devosia sp. | reverse complement strand
GCCCATGCTTCTCCCCCCGTGCGGGCAACGACCGGGAGGCGTCGTGTCCGCGCCCGAACGCCGGGCCCCGAGGCGGGGCCGGCGCCCCCATTGCTGGGGATGGGTGGGCCGGAAGGATGCTTGGGAATGCGGAGCCGGCCCGAAGACCGTTTCGCAGCACCCTCCCGGGCCCGGGCATGCAACCTGTGGACGCAGGAGCCGCATGCCGATCGCGTCAGGGCGGGCCCTGAGAGCGTGAAACACCGTGGCGGTGGAAAAATGCCGGGCCATGCGCCACAGGCGGCCAGCCTTCCGAGGAAGGTTTTCCACATGCTTGCCCGAAAAATTCTCCCTGCGCCGCCGCCGCCGCAGGGAGCCGAAAACAATATATCCGCCCGGTCGTCCCGAAAGGGGGCGTGGGGGCGGTTACGCGCAGAAAACCAGAGGTCAGAGCGCTTTTGCCGGGGCCTTGGCGGCGCAAAGCGGCGCGGGGGAACGCGCACCATGGAGGCGTTGATGACCGAACACGCGCGCGGCAAAAAGGCTAGCGCAGGTAAAGTCCGTGTAACGGGCCTCTTGTGTTTTACATGTAAAGCGTCACAATCGGCGGGGTTTGGGAGGTTTCGTTGCCCGACGACGCTGCGCCACAACACCAGGCGGTTCTGGCCGCGCTGCAAAGGCTGCTGGCGTGGCCGGAAATTTCGCGCTCCCCCCAGCTTGGCCGGTTTCTCGACTATATCGTGCGCCAGACGCTGGCGGGCGATGGCCAGACGATCAAGGCCTATGCCATCGCCGTGGACGTGTTTGGCCGCCCCGCCGATTTCGACCCGCAGGCCGACCCGATCGTGCGGGTGCAGGCCCGGCGGCTGCGCGCCCTGCTCGATGAGTATTACAGCGGGCCGGGCGCGGATGAGCCGACCCGCATCCAGCTGCCGGTCGGACGCTATATTCCCGAATTTATTCTCGCCGACACCGATGTCGATGCCGCTCCTGCGACTGTGGCGGCGACATCTGCGGCTTCGCCCCGCCGGCGGCTGCCGCCAAGCTGGTTCGGGCTGGCGCTGGGGGCGCTGCTGCTGTCTCTGGGGGCCTATGCGCATAATGCCTGGGTCGGCCGCCAGGCGCCTGCCGCCGTCAGCGGGCCGGCGCGTCCCACGATCACGGTGGTGGAGTTCCAGGACCTGGCCGGCACCGCAAGGCTGCGCCCGCAGGTGGCGGGGCTGGCCATCGAACTGGTCACCGATCTCGAGCAATTCGGCAATATCGAGGTGCGCTACGGGCAGGGCGGGGCGGCAGCGGAGAGCGATTTTGTTCTCACCGGCATCGTGCGGCTCGATGAGCGCGTGGCCCAGTACAGCGCCATTCTCACCGAGAGCGAGGCGGGCAATGTGGTGTGGAACCACACCCTGGCCGTGCCCATGCAAGAGGCGGCGGGGCTCGATGTTCTGGATCGGGTGTCGCGGGTGTTCAGCCTCATGCTGGGCAGCCCGCGCGGCCCGCTACATGCTCCGGCGCGGCGGCTCCTGGCGGTGGATGGCGCGGCCGATGTCGCTCCCAGCCCCTATCTTTGCCGGGTGCTGTTCGACCTCTATCGGGAGAGCCGTGGCGCCGGCGCCGCCGGCCGGGCCGGCGGCTGCCTGGAGGCGCTGGGCGCGGCGGGGGCGGACAATGCCGTCGTCCAGGCGGCCATGGGCAGTTTGATCGCCGATGGTTTCGCGCCTGTGGCGGTAGAAGAGGGCGAGCCGGATGCGCGCCTGGCCGCCGCCGAGACTCACATCGGGGCGGCCGTCCATCTGGCCCCGGTCAGCGGTTTCGTCTGGGAGCAGCGGGCCCGGCTCTACGAGGCCGAGGGCGCGCGGCGGCAGGCGCGCGATGCCTATAGCTCGGCCATCCAGCTCAATCCGGCCAATGGCGACGGGCTGGCCGGGTTTGCGCTATTGCTGGCCCTGGGGGGCGAATTGGCCGAGGCCGAGGCGCCGGCGCGGCAGGCGCTGGAGGAATCGGATAGTCCGCCCGGCTGGTATCATGGCGTGCCGGCCCTGATCGCGCTGCGCGACGGCGATTTCGCCGCTGCAGGGGCGCATGCCGAGATTTATGCGCGGGCTGATCGGGAATTGGGGCCGATCCTGGCCATTCTGGCCGGGCAGGGAGCGGGCGACAGCGCCATGGTCAGCCGCTATCTGCCGCAGGTGCTCGACGTTCCCGCCTTTCGCGCCAAGGGCGTCGTGCCGCGCCTGGGCGAGCGGATCGGGGATCTGGTGCTGATCGAAACCATCCGCACGGCGCTGACCCGCGCCGGCATGCCGCCAGCGGCGCTGGTGCAGGCGTTCTGAGCCGGTCAGGAAAACAGCGCTTCGGCCAGGGCGATGAAGCGGCTGCCGCGCTCCTCGAAATTCTTGAACTGATTGTAGGAGGGCGCGCCGGGCGAGAGGATCAGCGCGTCGAAGCTGCCGCGCCTTTCTAGCAGCGCCTGCATCGCCGTTTCGAGGTCGGGCGCCTCCAGAACCGCGATGGCGGGCGCCGCCTCGCGCGTTGCTGCGGCCAGCCGCGCCCCCGTCACTGGCAGGCAGACCAGCAGGGTAACGCCGAAACCGGCGAGCAGCCCCGCCAGTTCGGTATAATCCTGTTGCCGCTCATGGCCGCCGGCGATGAGGGCGATGCGCTTGCCGGCATAGGCGGCCAGCGCCGCCTTGGTGGCTTCGGGGGTGGTCGAGATGGAATCGTCGACAAAGAGAGTGCCGCCGAAGCTGTGCTCCTCCAGCCGGTGGGGGAGGGGCGCGAAGGCGGCGATGCCCGCCAGGACGCCGTCCAGCGTCGCCCCGGCCGCCAACGCGATGCGCGCGGCCAGCCGGGCGTTGTCGGCATTATGCTCGCCCTTGAGGCGCGAGGTGGAAA
>NZ_JAUCDN010000382.1:0-2879 GCF_034675085.1 Devosia sp. | reverse complement strand
GTGAGGCCCAACTCGGCGGCGGCACCGGCCGAGAGCGGGCCGAGATCGGAGCCGACCGGGCTGGCGGCGGCGGGGAGGGTGGCCTTGCCGATGAGATCGTCGAGGCCGACGCTATCGAGGAAATCGGGTTGCCAGCCGTTCTCATGGGCGAGGTAGGTCCATTTGCAGACCAGGGTGGACTGGCTGCGGGCCAGCGAGCCAGTGGCCTTCCAGGAGAGGAAATCGGCCAGGTCGAAGATCATGCCGGCGCGGGCCCAGCTGGCGGGCATGTGCCGCTTGAGCCACATGAGCTTGGGCACTTCCATTTCCGGAGACATGACGCCGCCGATGAAATCGAGCACGCGATGGCCGCCTTGCGTGCATTCATCGGCCTCGGCCAGCGCGCGGTGGTCGAGCCAGACGATGGTGTCCCAATTGTCACCGCCCTGGGGGGAGACACTGACGGGCAGGCCGCCGGCGTCGTGCACCACCAGCGAGCAGGTGGCGTCGAAGGCGATGCCGACCACCTGCGCCGGGTCGGCCGCGGCGGCGGTCATGGCATCGCGCACGGCGGCGCAGACCGCCCGCCAGATCTGGGCGCTGTCATGCTCGGCATGATTGGCATCGGCGCGGTTCATGGCGATGGGGTGCTCGGCGCGGCCCAAAAGCACACCCCGCCCGGTCAGGACACCTGCCCGGGCGCTTCCCGTTCCCACATCCACTCCCACCAGGAGGCTTTCCGTCAAGGTTCGCGCGCCTTCTTCTCGGTCCGGCGCGAAGGTAGCCGAAGGCAGGTGTGTTGGCTATATGGCTAGAGCGCGCCGGCGAGGTAGCGTTCGAGCGTTTCGTGAGTGCCCAGCCCCCAGAGCGTTTCCAGCATGCGGATGAAGGTCGCCGCAAAGACCGGGTCGCCGGCCAATTCGCCATAGATATCAGCCATTTCCAGCCAGGCGGCCGGGTTTTCCCGCGCGCGGGCGGCCTGGGTCGTCAGCCTGGCCCAACTGGGGTCGTTGGGTTCGATGATGGCGCCGGAGTCGGTGGTGCCGAAGCAGTAGCGGCACCAGAGGGCGGAAACCAGCGCCAGCCCGGTGACCGGCAGGCCGGCCTTAACCCGGTCAAGTGCCGATGGGATAATGAATTTCGGCTGCCGGTTGGAGCCGTCGAGGGCGAGCCGCCGGACGGTGTCGCCGATCTTGGGGTTGGCGAAGCGGCGCTCGCACTGGGAATAGTATTGGTTGAGGTCGGTGTCCGGGACGGGCGGGACGATGGGGATGATCTCTTCGGTCTCGATTTTCCGCAGGAAATTCAAGATGATAGGATGTTCCATCGCCTCGTGGACATAGTGGATGTCCAGGAGGCCGGCGGGATAGGCGATGGCGGCGTGGCCGCCGTTGAGAATGCGGATTTTCATGTGTTCGTAAGGACTTACGTCGCTGACGAACTGCACGCCGACCTTTTCCAGCGCTGGCCGGCCGGCGGGGAAGTGATCCTCCAGAACCCATTGGCGGAAGCTCTCGCAGAAGACGGGGTAATTGTCTTCAATATCAAAGGCTTGCGCCAGAAATTCGCGCTCTCGGGCCGAGGTGGCGGGGGTAATCCGGTCGACCATTGCATTGGGAAAAGCCACGTTGGCGTCGACCCACGCCGAGAGTAACGGATCCCGGCTCCTGGCTAACAGACTGATAGCATTTCGCGTGACGTTTCCGTTGCCCGGAATGTTATCGCAGCTCATGACGGTGAAGGGCGCGACGCCGGTTTCGCGCCGCCGCTCCAGCCCGGCGAGAATGAGGCCGAAAACGGTCCTGGGATTGTGCGGATTGGCGGCGTCGTGAACGATGTCGGGATGGGCGACGTCGAATTGCTGGCTGGCCGGGTCGATGTAATAGCCGCCCTCGGTGATGGTAAGGGAGACGATGCGGATGGCCGGGTCGGCCAGTTGCGCGATGATGGCCCGGGTGTCGCCGGGCTTGAGATGGTCGATCATGACGCCGGTGATGCGGGCGCTGCTGGTGTCGGCCTCCTGCTCGACCACGGTGGTGAGCCAATCCTGCGCCTTGAGCTTTTGACGCATGGCCTCGTCGGCCTCGCGCACGCCGGCGCCGATAATGGCCCAGTCATGGCCTTCGCCCAGCGCCATGAGGTCGTCGAGATAGACCGCCTGATGGGCGCGATGGAAATTGCCGACGCCGAAATGGACGATGCCGGGTGAAAGGCCGGCGCGGTCATAGGCGGGCACGGTGGCCCTGGTGATGGTGCCCAGCGCCGCGGCTGAGAGCTTTATGGTCATGGCGGGCTCCTCACAAGGCCAGCCCGGCGGCGTCGAACCGGTAGATGCGGGCCGGATCGGGCGTCAGCCAGACGCTGTCGCCATGGCCGAAGGTGCGGTCGCCATCGGTGCGCACGGTCATGAGGCCCAGCCCCTCGACATGCACATGCAGGAAGGTATCGGAGCCCAGCTGCTCGGCCACGCCCACTTCGCCCTTCCATGCGCCGGGCGTCGCCGCCTCGGCGATGGCGAAATGCTCGGGTCGAACGCCGATGGAATGGGCGCTGTGCTTCTGCGCCTCGGGGCCATCGATGAAGTTCATGCGCGGGCTGCCGATGAAGCCGGCGACAAAGCGATTGGCGGGCCTGTTATAGAGTTCGAGCGGGGAGCCGAACTGCTCGACATTGCCGGCATTGAGCACGACGATGCGATCGGCCATGGTCATGGCTTCCACCTGATCGTGGGTGACGTAGATCATGGTGGTTTTGAGCTGCTGGTGCAGCTCGGTGATTTCGAGCCGCATGTTGACGCGCAGGGCGGCATCGAGATTGCTGAGCGGCTCGTCGAAGAGGAAGGCCTTGGGCTCGCGCACGATGGCGCGGCCGATGGCGACGCGCTGGCGCTGGCCGCCGGA
>NZ_JAUCDN010000381.1:0-2885 GCF_034675085.1 Devosia sp. | reverse complement strand
GCGGCACGGTGCGGGGCATGGTGCCCAGGCGGGACATTTCGGCCAGGAAAAGCAGCGCCATCCAGGCTAGCGTGGCCAGCGTCATCGCCTTGATGACGGTCCAGATCGCCCGGTCGGGCAGATAGCGGATCACGGCGCGGTAGAGCCCGAACCGCAGAAAGATCGGCATGGCCACCACCGGAGCGGCGGCCATCATGGCGAACTGGGTTGGCGAGGGGGTGAAGCCGGTGCCCAGGCGCAGCACATAGCTCAGCCAGGCCGCAGCGAACAGGGCCACCACATCGAAGCCGATGAGGATGACGCGCTTGCCCCTGCGCGGCATGGCTTGCAGTATGTTGACGAGCCGTGAATACATCAGGCCTCTCCGGCTTTGGAAACGAATACGAATACCAGCAGCGGCGCATAGGCCAGTGGCAGCGCCAGCCAGGCCATGGTCGGGTCGGCATTGGTCCATAAGGCGAGGGGCAGGCACCAGGCAATGGTCAAGGCCAGATAAAGCAGCGTCACCGGGCGATGCCCCCACCGGCGCGACAGGTGCTGATAGGCGTGGGAGCGGTGGGCGCTGAACCAGGATTGGCCGGTCAGCATGCGCCGTAGCAGGGTCAGCGTGGCATCGGTGACGAAGACGGCGGGCAGGATTGCCCAGGCCGCCGGGGTGACGGTTCCCTCTGCCGAAGTGTGCAGGGCCAGGCCCAGAATGGCGACGGCGAGATAGTTGGAGCCGACATCGCCGAGAAAGATGCGGGCAGGGGGCCAGTTGAACCACAGAAAGCCGGCGACCGCGCCGATGGTGGCGGCGATCCAGAGGGCCTCGATCGGGTCACCGCCATGCACCAGCCACAGGGCGCAGCCCAGAATGGCGATGGCCTGGCTGCCGGCGATGCCGTCTATGCCGTCCATGAAATTGTAGAGGTTGATCCACCAGACCCCGGCAACGACCAGCACAGCGCCGGCAAGCCAGGCGAAAAGCGGTTGGGCGGGCGCGAGGGGCTGGACTATCCAGACCAGGCCGACCACGACGATAAACTGGATGAGGAAACGCCAGCGGGCGCTGATGTCCAGGACGTCGTCGGCATAGCCCACCACTGCCAGAGCGGCGGCAAAACCGGCGATGACCGCCAGATCGGTGCCGCCGAAAAAGCCGGCGGCCAGGCCGGCCAGGGTGGAGACCACGGCAATGGCCACGCCGCCTCCGGCGGGAGTAGGAATGGTATGAGACGAGCGGTGATTGGGAATCTGGACCAGCCGCAAACGCACCGCGTTGCGGCGGACGAGTTCGGTCAGGGCCAGGGCGACCAAACCTGCCACGATACCGGCGATCATCAAGTAAATCGCGTGTCTCCCTTGCCCCGATGTGGAATCCTGCCCCCGTTCGGATGCCTCATCCCATATCTGCTAAACCGCCGCACATGAAGCCCCTTGTGTCACCAGCCGGGTGAATGCGGCTCCTCCCGCCTTTCAGGAGATATTCTCTAGAATCGCCGATCCGCCGGATCGGGGCGGACCAGGTCCTGCACCCAGGCCGCCAGACCGTAATCGGCTCGCGTCGAGGCGGGCAGCGGCTCGAACGGCGTATCGAAAAAGGCGTCCGGCACCGTCGGCGCCTCCCGGTCGATGACGTGGACGCGGCTGGGGTGGAAGAGCGCGCTCTGCTGCACCTGCAGGTTGGTGGTGATGAGCTTGCGTCCGGCCAGCAGGGTCTCGACCGTGCGCATCGTGAGGCCGGTCTGCCGGGGGTGCTCGACATCGATGATGGCGGTGGACTGGTCCAGGATCTGCCGCATCCGCTCGCCCGGCATGGGTTTGAGCGAAATGGTGTCGGGGGGATCGACGTTGATGGCGGGGTCCTTGAGGCGGTGGGCCAGGGCGATCAGCGGGCTGGGAAAATAGCCGAATACGAAGCTCGCCCGCCCGGGCAGGGCGCGGCGCAACCGGCGGATGACGCGGGCCCTATCGGAATGGATGGTGCCGATGAAGCTCCAGTCATAGAGCTTTTCCGCTCCCGGGCCGTCGGGTTGGGCCACGGCGCTGGAGAAGAGCGGGCGATAGTGCCAGCCGAACCGGGCGGCTTCCTCGGCGTCGAAGGTGGCGATGGAATCAAAAAGCGGCGCGATATCGGGTGCATTGCCGACATTGCGCACCGAATCCCACAGATAATAGGAAAAGCGGGCTTGCGGAAACGCCCGGCGCAGCGCCGCGACGGCGGGGGGCGTCATTGCCTCCCCCTTGATGACCAGCACCAGGTCGATCTCCGTCCCGGCCAGCGTTTCGGCGAGCCCGGTGAATTCGGCGGTGGAGAGCCTGCCGATGAGGCGTGGGAAAAGTCGCAGCAGCAGCTTGTAGAGGGTTCCGCGCGCCGGCCGGTCGTCGGCCAGCCAGACGCGATAGCCCTCCCGCTCCAGCTCGGCCGCGATCATCTCGGGATATTGGAAAAAGCGCGGACAGACGACGAGGGCGTTGCGCGCTCCAGCCGCCTCGCCGCCCCGCAGGGAAAGACCGCTCACCTGCGTGCTCACTTGGCCGGCCCGCTGGCCAGGCCCCGGCTACGCAATTCCTCGGCGGCGATCTCGGACTTGTCCTGATAGGCGGGCTGATGACGCGCCCAGCCGATGAAGCGCTCCAGCCCGGCCGAGAAGCCGACGGAGGGCTCGAAGCCGAGATCGCGCCTTATGGCGGTCAGGTCTGCATAGCAGTGGCGGATGTCGCCGACGCGAAAGTCGCCGCTGATGCGGATGGGGGCGGAAAAGCCGGTAAGGCCGGTCAGCGTCTGGGCCAGCTCGAGCAAGCTGGTGGGCACGCCCGAGCCGACATTGTAGACGGCGCCCGAAGGAGTGTCGGCCTCCATGACCAGCAGCAGGGCGGCGACGATATCGCTGATATGGACG
>NZ_JAUCDN010000380.1:0-2887 GCF_034675085.1 Devosia sp. | reverse complement strand
TCCAGCTCATCAAGAAAAAAGAGCAGCTGATGATTCCGCTTTCGGCCGCGCTCGATCGCGCCGTAAGTGCCGTCAGGACCTGCGAAATTTGCGGAAACATCGATACGGCCAGCCCGTGTTCGATCTGTACCGACCCGCGCCGCGACGCCGGCATTTTGATCGTGGTGGAGGATGTCGGCGACCTCTGGGCGCTGGAGCGCGCCGGGGTCGGCGCGGTCAAGTACCATGTGCTGGGCGGGGTGCTCTCCCCCCTTGACGGCATTGGCCCCGATGACCTCGCCATCGACGCCTTAGTGGCTCGTGCGCCTCAATTTTCCGAGATTGTCCTCGCCGTCAACGCCACCGTCGAAGGCCAGACCACGGCCCATTACATCACCGACCGTCTGGCCGGCGCCGCCGTCCGCGTCACCCGTCTCGCCCATGGCGTTCCGGTGGGTGGCGAACTCGATTATCTCGATGAGGGCACATTGAGCCAGGCCCTGCGCGCCCGCACCGAAATCTGATTTAATTAAACCATCCCCGCACCTGTCATGCCGGCCCTGAGCCGGCATGTTGCAGGGCCTGTGGAAAATTGCGGAGACGCTGAGCCCTCTTAACCTCTCCCGTCGGGGGAGAGGTCGGCGCGCAGCGCCGGGTGAGGGGGCCTTATACCAATTCTGCGGGTTAGTGCAGGTCCGGGTCGGGGCGGAATTCCGGGCCCCCATCCCACTCGCGTTCCTCAAGCAGGGCATCTTCGTCGTCCTCGACAAAAGAATCCTCATCCCCTTCAATGGCTTGCCGCGCCTCCTCGTCATCGGGCGACAGCAGGTCCAGCCGGTCCTCCGGGTCATTGTCGAAGCTGGTGTCGAGCCCGGCATAAGCGCTGTTGTCCTCGGCATTGGCCATGGTCGCGCTCAATTCGTCGATCGCCCGGTCGATTTCCTCCAGCATGGCGCCGGGGTCGTCCCCACCCAGATCGCCGCTTTCCCGCGCCGCCGCCTCGTCGCGCAATTCGCGCAGCCGCGCCAGCCGCTCGCTGGCGGAACGGTCCTCGCCGTAAAGCAGATCCTCGATCTCGCTCTGGCTATAGGGCTGGCTTATCCCCGGCTGGTCGGCATTGTCGAAACTGGTCCGCTGCGGCACCATCGTGCCGCGATGGTCGTGATGCTGGGCCATCTATCCACTCCATCTGGTCCGCAGGATGGAAGGGAAACGCCGCAGTATCCTCCGGGTTCATCCATCGGGCATAAGTGATCGATCAGGACAGATCGCCCGGCTCGACCAGTCGCAGGGACGGGGTTTCCTCCTCCCCGCCATCCCAGCCGGAAGGCAGGCTGCGATTGGTCTTGGCGCCAAGCTCGCGCAGCATTTCCACCTGACGCACCACATTGCCCCGCCCGCTGGACAGTTGTCCCTTGGCGTCCTCGAAGCTCTGCCGCGCCTTGTCCAGATGCCCGTCCAGCCGGTCCATGCTGGAGAGGAAACCGGCCACTTTCTCGTAAAGAGCCCCGGCGCGCTCGGCGATTTCATCGGCATTGCGGTGGCGCTTTTCGATGTCCCACACATTGCGCACCGTGCGCAGCACGGTCATCAGCGTGGTCGGCGTGGTCAGCATCACGCCCTGGCTCATGCCGTAATCCACCAGCTTGCCATCGGCCTGGATCGCCGCCGCCAGCGCCGATTCGATGGGCACGAACATCATCACATAGTCGAGGCTGCTCTGGGCGTGGCGATGATAAGCCTTTTCGCCCAGCGTCTTGATATGGGTGCGCACCGAAAGCACATGCGCCTGCAAATGCTGTTCGCGCATGTCGTCCTCGGCATTGGTATAGGCCTCGAACGCGGTCAGCGACACCTTGGAATCGATGACCAGACGGTCGTCATTGGGCATCAGCACTTCCACATCGGTGCGCAGCCGCGCCCCGTTATCCCCGCTATGGCTGGTCTGTGTTATATATTGTTCGCCTTCGCGCAGTCCCGAGCGTTCGAGAATGGTGGCGAGAATCATTTCTCCCCAGGCGCCCTGTGTCTGGGCATTGCTCTTGAGCGCGCGGGTGAGGTTCTGCGCTTCGGTGGTGATTTGCAGATTGCTCTCGGCCAGGGCGCGGATTTGTTCGCTCATTGCGGCCCGGTCCTTGAGCAGGCCGGAGTGGAATTCGCCGATCTTTTCCTGAAGCGGCTTGAGCAGGACGTCCACCTGCTCGCGGTTCTGCTTGGAAAAAGTCTCGCCATGGCTCTTGAGCACGTCGCCGGCTATGGCCTTGAATTCATCGGTCATTTGCTGGCGCGCATCGACAAAGCGGGCGAGGTTGGCTTCCGATTGCTTGACCTGCTCGGCCAGCCGCGCGCGCAGTGCCGAAAGCTCGGCATAAAGATCGCTGCTCTTGCCGCGCTCGGCTTCGAGTTGGTCGTTAAGTCGTTCTCTTTCCTTGAGGATTTGAGCTTCCATTTCCCGCATGCGGGCGTCGCGCTCGGCGATCTGGCTCTGGAAATTGCCGCGCAACTCCTCTGTCGCCTCCCGCGCCGCCCGGCGGGCGTCCTCGGCGCCGCGGCCCATGGCCCGCAAGATGAGGCCGAGCCCCGCCAGCGCGGCAAGAATGACGCCGCCAAAGAGGGCCGATTGCTGGGAAATATCCCAGCCACCGAGGGAAAAGAGCACGCTGTCCATGCTTCCTTCTTAGCGCGATTCGTTTGTTCGCGGAATGTTCCATTCAAAGCCAGGACGAGAGTTGACCCGGCGCGCGGAAATACCATATCGAGAGGCAAATCCCATTCTTCGGACATCTGCCATGGCCATCCGCCCCATCCTCGTTCTTCCCGATGCGCGCCTGCGCGCCGTTGCCGATCCGATCGTGGAAATCGACGATGAAATCCGCACGCTGGCCCAGGATATGCTCGACACCATGTA
>NZ_JAUCDN010000379.1:0-2892 GCF_034675085.1 Devosia sp. | reverse complement strand
CGGTTTCCAGCACCGCAATTCCCCTCGGCCTCCGCGCTTGCTATCAAGGCGCAAGAGCGCATAGAGACAATCATGACCGCATCGAAAAACCGCATCCTCCTGGGCCAGATCGGGGCCGCGCATGGCATTAGGGGCGAGGTGCGCATCGCCACCCATACCCAGCACCCGCTCTCCATTGCCGATTACGGCGCCCTGGAAACCGACCGGCCCGGCCTCATCGTCACCATCGAGCATCTGCGGCTGGCCAAGAATGTCGTCATCGCCCGGCTGCGCAGCGTCAGTGACCGCAACGCCGCCGAAAAGCTCAACGGCACCAATCTTTACATCGATCGATCCCGCCTGCCCGACATCGAGGAAGAGGACGATTTCTACCACGCCGACCTTATCGGCCTCGAAGCCCGGCTCGAAACCGGCCAGGTCATCGGCACGGTGGCCGCCGTGCCCAATTACGGCGCAGGCGATCTCATCGAGGTGCGCGCCCGCGAGGGCGGCGACAGTTTCCTTTACCCCTTCACCAGGGCCATCGTGCCCACTATCGACCTTGCCGGGGGGTATTTGACCATCATCCTGCCGCGCGACGCCGAGGCCGGCGAGGAAGAACCCGATTGAGCTTTTCCGCCACCATCGTCACGCTTTTCCCCGAGCTTTTCCCGGGGCCCCTGGGCGCATCCGTGCTTGGCCGGGGATTGGCGGACGGGCTGTGGTCGCTTTCGGCCACCCAATTGCGCGACTTTGCCACCGACCGCCACCGCACGGTGGACGATACGCCCTCGGGGGGCGGAGCCGGCATGGTGCTCAAACCCGACATTCTCGCCCGCGCCATCGACCATGTCGCCCCGCCCGACGATCCGCGTCCGCGCATCCTGATGTCGCCCCGCGGTGCGCCGCTCACCCAGGCCCGTGCTCGCGCGCTGGCCCGGGGGCCGGGCGCGGTTATCGTCTGCGGCCGCTTCGAGGGGGTCGACCAGCGCGTCATCGAGGCCCGCCAGCTCGAGGAAATCTCCATAGGCGATTATGTGCTGGCGGGCGGGGAAGTGGCGGCCATGGTGCTTCTGGAAGCCGTGGTGCGGCTCATTCCCGGCGTTCTCGGCGGCGTCGACAGCCATGCAGAGGAGAGCTTCGAAAACGGCCTGCTCGAATATCCCCAATATACGCGGCCGCAAATTTTCGAGGGGCGGGAAATCCCTGCCATCCTGACATCCGGTGACCACGCCCGCATCGCCCGCTGGCGCGCCCAAGAGAGCCTTGCCCTCACCCGCACGCGCCGGCCCGACCTTCTCGACCGGCTCGAGGCGGAAAAACGCGACAAAGCCTAGACTCTTCGCCTTTTTTCTCCTATAGCCGCGCCACTATCGCGTCGACGGATATCGGAACCGCCGCGCAGCAATAAAAAGACGACCCCTCCGTTACCAACCAAGACCGGGTTTTCCGGCCGCGAGGCCGCCAATACCCCTATGAAAAGATTCAGAACGGAATCGACATGACCAATATCATCGAACAGCTCGAAGCCGAGCAGCTCGCCACGCTGGCCGCCAAGCGCGCCCATCCCGAATTCACCCATGGTGACACCGTCAAGGTGTGGGTGAAGATCACCGAAGGCAACAAGGAACGCCTGCAGGCTTATGAGGGCGTCGTCATCGCCCGCAGCGGCGGCGGCCTGATGGAGAGCTTCACCGTCCGCAAGATTTCCTATGGCGAAGGCGTCGAGCGCGTTTTCCCGCTCTATTCGCCCAATGTCGCCTCCATCGAGGTGCTCAAGCGCGGCAAGGTGCGTCGCGCCAAGCTCTATTACCTGCGCGATCGTCGCGGCAAGTCGGCCCGTATCTTCGAATCGACCAATTCGCGTACCCGCAAGATCGAGGCCAGCGAGCGCGAGGCTGCCATCGCCGCCCGTGAAGCCCGCGAAGCCGAGAAGATCGCCGCCGCCGAGGCTTTTGCCGCCGAGCAGGCCGCCAAGGATGCGGAAGCCGCAGCGGCCGCCGCCGCTGCCGAGCAGGCTGCTGCCGCCGAAGAGGCTCCCAAGGCCGAATAGGCTTGAGGCTTTATGCCGAATTGAAAAACCCGGCTTTCCAGCCGGGTTTTTTGTGTTTGCCTTGCCGCGCCATTTCCGGCTTTACCTCGGGGATCGGCTTGGCGATAACAACGACTGCCCCCGAAAGACCCGAGTCCCGCCATGTCCGTCGCCATCGCCACCTGGAATATCAATTCGATCCGCCTGCGCCTGCCCATGGTGCTCGAATTCATCGCCCGCCACGCGCCGGACGTCATCATGTTCCAGGAGATCAAATGCACCGATGACCAGTTTCCGCGCGGTGCCTTCATCGAGGCCGGCTATCCGCACATGGCCGTGCATGGACAGAAGGGCTATCACGGCGTCGCCATCGTCAGCAAATTCCCGCTGACCGACATTTCCAGCCGCGTCTTCTGCGAAATCCCGGAATCACGCCACATCTCGGCGCTGACCGATTTCGGCCACGGCCCGGTGACGCTGCACGATTTCTACATTCCCGCCGGCGGCGACGAGCCCGACCCGGCGATCAATCCCAAGTTCAAGCACAAGCTGGGCTTTCTCACCGAATTGACCAGTTGGTTCACCGAGCCTGTCTTCCAGCGCGGACACCTCATCGCCGGCGACTTCAACATCGCGCCGCATGAAAATGACGTGTGGAGCCACAAGCAGCTTCTCAAGGTGGTCAGCCATACCCCCGTCGAGACCGAGGCGCTCAATGCCATCCTCAATGGCGGCCATGGCTGGGTCGACCTGGTGCGCAAGCACGTGCCCGTCGACCAGAAGCTCTATTCCTGGTGGAGCTATCGCGGCAAGGACTGGGAAAAGTCCGATCGGGGCCGGCGGCTCGACCATATCTGGTCCACCGCCGATATCGCCGCCCA
>NZ_JAUCDN010000378.1:0-2910 GCF_034675085.1 Devosia sp. | reverse complement strand
AAACTGCACGGCGCGCTCATAGCCGGCGAGGCCCGGCGCCAGCACGTCGGCGGCATAGCCCCGCACCACCTCATAGGCGCGGTGGCGGTTGAGCATCACCACCGGGGTCACCCGGCCCAGCGCCCGGCCGGCGGCCCAGGTGCCGAAAAGCGAGGTGGTGGAGGCGAGCGATCCGGGCAGTCCGACATGGGCCTCGGCCATCTGCGCCACGCGCGCCTGGCGGTCCTCGCGGCTGGCCAGCACGTCCACGGCCACACCCGATAACGCCGAAGGCAGCACGATGCTCGGGTCGGCGACGATCTCCACCACGCCCCCCGCGATGCGCGCCGCCGTAATCAGGGGCACGGGCAAAACGCCGTTTTCCGCCAAACAGACGATGCGGGCGCCGCGCCGGGCAAAATAGCTGCCGGCCTGGCTCATGATCGAGGCCCGTTCGGGATCGCCCGGCCCCTTGTCGGAAGCGAAGACGGCGATGACGGGGGACGGGCTGACCGTTTCCAGCATGCTCATCGTCCGCGCTTCAACCCGCCGAGAATGCCGCGCACCAGCGCATCTCCGAGCCGATTGGCCACGGTGCGGGCCAGCGAGTTCATTGCCGCTTCCGTCGGCGTCTGCCGGCTGGAACTGCGCGGTGCAGGCGAGCGGCGGGGACGCTCGTCCTGATAGGTGCGCTGGGTCTTGCGGATGTCGTCGTCCTGGCGCTGGCGTTCCTCGGCCAATTGCTTGTCGCGCGCCCGGCGGGTCAGCACCTCGAAAGCCGAATCGCGGTCGATGGGATTGTCATAGAGCCCGGCCACCGGGGACGCGGCGATGATCGCCTCCCGCTCGGCCGGGGTGATCGGCCCCACCTGCGCCGAAGGCGGGCGGATCATGGTGCGCCCCACCATGGAGGGGATGCCCTTGGCCTCGAGCACCGACACCAGCGCTTCGCCGATGCCGAGCTGGGTGATGACTTCAGCAGTGGAGAAGGCCGGGTTGGGCCGGAAGGTATCGGCCGCCACCTTCACCGCCTTCTGTTCGCGCGGCGTATAGGCCCGCAGGGCGTGCTGGACGCGATTGGAGAGCTGGGCCAGCACCGTTTCTGGAATATCCACCGGGTTCTGCGTGACGAAATAAACGCCGACGCCCTTGGAGCGCACCAGCCGCACCACCTGCTCCACCTTATCGATCAGCACCTTGGGCGCACCGTCGAACAGCAGGTGCGCCTCATCGAAGAAAAACACCAGCTTGGGCTTGTCGGGATCGCCGACCTCGGGCAGCTCCTCGAACAGTTCGGAGAGCAGCCACAGCAGGAAGGTGGCGTAAAGGCGCGGCGCGCGCATCAGCTCGTCCGCCGCCAGGATGGAGATAAAGCCCCGCCCATCGCGGTCGGTACGCATCAGATCGGCGATTTCAAGCGCTCGTTCGCCGAAGAAATTCTCCGCCCCCTGCTGCTCGAGCACCAGCAGCGCCCGCTGGATGGCGCCGATGGAGGCGGTGGAGACATTGCCGTAGCGCGCCGAAATCTCCTTGGCCCGCTCCTGGATATGCACCAGCAGCGCCCGCAGATCCTTGAGGTCGAGCAGCAGCAGGCCTTCGTCGTCGGCCAGCTTGAAGGCGATGTTGAGCACGCCTTCCTGGGTATCGTTGAGATCGAGCATGCGGCTCAACAGCAGCGCGCCCATTTCTGAAATCGTGGCGCGCACAGGGTGGCCCTGCCGCCCGAACAGGTCCCAGAAGATTACCGGGAACACGTCATCGGAAAAATCGTCAAAGCCGATATCCTGGGCCCGCTGGGTCTGCCAGCCCTGCGCCTGCCCCATCTTGCCCACACCGGACAGGTCGCCCTTGATGTCGGCGGCAAAGACCGGCACGCCCGCGGCTGAAAAGCCTTCGGCCAGCACCTGTAGCGTCACCGTCTTGCCGGTGCCCGTCGCGCCCGTCACCAGCCCATGGCGATTGCCATATTTGAGCGCCAGGTATTCGGGCTGGGTGCTGGTCCCGAGAAAGATCTTGTCGTCGGCGAGCATCTGCATACCCTGATTTGTGTTGGGGTCCTTATAAACGGCCCCTTCCCCATGGGACAACTTGTAACTCGGCCCTGTGGCTAAAGCACCGCGCGCAATTGCCCGATTTCGGCGCCGCGCACGCTGCGCAGGCGCTGATGCGCCAGCCCATGCAGGATTTTGCGCTGCGCCTCATCGGGCTCGGCAAGCTTGAGCAGCAGCCCGGCCAGCATGGCCTGCGAGGCCGCCATGTTGCCGTCGTCGCATTTGAGCGCATAGCCCCAGCCCTTGTCGCGGATGGCGCCGCATTGCACGCCTTCCGCGCCGATCTTCTGCATCAGCCGCCCCCTGAAGGCTGATATCAGCACGGTATCGGGATGGTCGGTGCCCGCCACCAGGGCGGGATGTGAAGTGGCGGCGTCGAACAGGCGCCGGGCCGCTTCCGCCATTTCAGGCGGCAGCCGCTTGCCGGTGGCCATGCGGGCAAAGCCGGACGCGAAGGCGCGCAGCGGCGCGGCAAAGGTGGGGATGGAACAGCCATCGGTGCCGCAGCGTTCCTCGCTCAATTCTTCCCCGATCACCGCCTCGATGGCCGCCCGCACCTTGCGCTGCACCTCGTGTTCGCGGCCGACATAGCCAGATGTGGGAACGCCCATGGCCAGCGCCACGCTCAGCATGCCGGCATGCTTGCCCGAGCAATTATTGTGCAGGGCGCTGGGCTTTTCGCCTCTTTCCCGCAGGGCCTCGCGCGCCCTGGCATTGGTGGGCGGATGAGCCCCGCATTCGAGGTCGGCCACCGAAAGCCCCATGCGGGAGAGAAAATGCGACACGCCCTCGACATGCATGTCCTCGCCGTGATGGCTGGCGCAGGCCAGCGCCAGCTCTTCGGGGCTATGGTGGAAGCGCGCCTCAGCCCCTTGTGAAA
>NZ_JAUCDN010000377.1:0-2913 GCF_034675085.1 Devosia sp. | reverse complement strand
CCGCAGAGCAGCAGGCTCAGCCAGCCGATGGTGAACAGATGCACCAGCGCCAGCGTTTCGGGCGCTTCCACCGGCATGGCGGGATAGCCGAAGCCGGCGGCGAGAAGCCCCTCCCCGGCCAGCAGCGCCAGCAGCGCCGCGCCGAAATAGGCCATGGTCCAGCGCGAAAGAGAAACGCCTGTCATTGCATGGGCTCCCCAAAGGGTGGCGCCGGCGGGGGCGGCGCCACGAACGCCCTCAGGCGGCCTTGGCTTTCTTGCCGATCTCGACGCGCCACACCTGCGGGCCCGCTTCCAGATAGGTCCAGGAGAACTGTCCGGGATATTCGGCCTCGAGCTGGTAATAGAGCGGCTTGGGATCGTGGTCGTTGACCAGAACGAAGGCGCCGCCGGGGGTCAGGGCCGCCACCAGCTCGAAGATTTTGGCGTGGCGCTGCGCCGGAACGAGCATGCGGACATCGATGGTTTCGGCATTTGCGGATGTGTCGGTCACAATGGTCTCCATGGGGTAATCACGAACTTTCCGGGGCATGTTCGTCGCCGCGCCGGACCCTGCCGGCGCAACTGCGGGCCAAACTTCACCCTAAAAGATGTATTGTCAATGTATCTTTTAGCGCCTATTCAATGGACATCAAACAGGCGTCGGAAAAGGGGACGAAAATGGATGCACCGCTGACCATCGCGCCCAATGGCCTGACTCAGCCCATCGGCCCGGCCGACCCGGAAACCTGGGCGCTCTACGAATCCCTGGTGGCGGAGGATTTCGCCCGCACCCATCCCGGCGACAACTTCGAAAACCTCAAGCACCGGGCGCGTTTCGCCAAGGAGGACAAGGGCCTGCTGCGCGACTGGCTGGCGGTTGCAGCCATGCGGGCCGGAGATTCCTGATGCAGCTGACCACCTTCTCCGACTACGCGCTGCGCGTGCTCATGTATGCCGGCGCCCGCGGCGAGCGCCTCATCACCATCGATGAGACCGCCCGGGCCTACGACATCTCCCGCGCCCATCTGATGAAGGTGGTCAATCTGCTCATCAAGGCCGGCTATCTGCGCGGGGTGCGCGGTCGTTCGGGCGGGTTCACCCTGGCCCGGCCGGCCGGGAGCATCAATCTGGGCGCCGTCATCCGCGCCACCGAGCCCGATTTCGCCCTGGTGGAATGCTTCAATCCCAGCAATTGCTGCGCGATTTCCCGCTTCTGCCGCCTGCCCAATATTCTCAACGAGGCGCTCAACGCCTTCGTCAACACGCTCGACCGTTATACTCTGGCCGATCTGCTGGGCGGGGCGTACGATTTCGCCTTGCCGCTGCCCGGCCCAGGCGTCAGGCGCGGGCCGCATTTCGATACGTCCCAGGCCTGAGGTTCCGCCATGCCCTACAATGCCCGCTCCCGCCACATCACCCAGGGCGTCGCCCGCTCGCCCAACCGCGCCATGTATTACGCCCTGGGCTATGAGAAGGCCGATTTCGACAAGCCGATGATCGGCATCGCCAACAGCCAGTCCACCATCACCCCCTGCAATGCCGGCATCCAGCCGCTGGCCGATGCTGCCACCGCGGCCATCAAGGCGGCCGGGGCCAATCCGCAGATGTTCGGCACGCCCACCATTTCCGATGGCATGTCCATGGGCACGGAGGGGATGAAATACTCCCTGGTCTCGCGCGAAGTGATCGCCGACTGCATCGAGACCTGCGTGCAGGGCCAGTGGATGGATGGCGTGCTGGCCATTGGCGGCTGCGACAAGAACATGCCCGGCGCCATGATCGGCATCTTGCGTGCCAATGCCCCGGCCATGTTCGTCTATGGCGGCACCATCAAGCCGGGTCACTGGAAGGGGCAGGACCTGTCCATCGTTTCCGCCTTCGAGGCCGTGGGCGCCTATATGGCCGGCACCATGAGCGAGGAGGATTTCGAGGGCATCGAGCAGAACGCCTGCCCTTGCAACGGTTCCTGCGGCGGCATGTATACCGCCAACACCATGAGCTCCTCCTTCGAGGCGCTGGGCATGTCGCTGCTCTATTCCTCCACCATGGCCAGCCCCGACGGCGAAAAATGCGACAGCGCCGCTCAATCGGGCCGCGCCCTGGTCGAGGCGGTGAAAATGGATCTCAAGCCGCGCGACATCGTCACCAAAAAATCCATCGAGAACGCGGTGGCGCTCATCATGGCCGTGGGCGGCTCCACCAATGCGGTGCTGCATTATCTGGCCATTGCCCGCGCCGCCGGGGTGGACTGGACGCTGGACGATTTCGAGCGCGTCCGCCGCAAGGTGCCCGTGCTGTGCGACCTCAAGCCCTCGGGCAAGTATATGGCGGTCGATCTGCATCAGGCCGGCGGGGTGCCGCAGGTGCTCAAGATGCTGCTCAAGGCCGGCCTGCTGCATGGCGACTGCCTCACCATCACCGGCCGCACCCTGGCCGAGGAGCTGGCGGACGTGCCCGACGCGCCGCGCCCCGATCAGGACGTCATCATGCCCATGGACAGGCCCCTTTATCGCGAGGGGCATCTGGCCATTCTCAAGGGCAATCTGGCCGAGCAGGGCGCCGTCGCCAAGATCACCGGCCTCAAGAGCCCGGTCATCACCGGCCCGGCTCGCGTCTTTGACGACGAGCCCTCGGCCATGGAGGCCATATTGGCCGACCGCATCCGGCCCGGCGACGTGGTGGTGCTGCGCTATCTCGGTCCCAAGGGCGGCCCCGGCATGCCCGAAATGCTGGCGCCCACCTCGGCGCTGGTCGGGCGGGGGCTGGGCGAAAGCGTCGGCCTCATCACCGATGGCCGCTTTTCCGGCGGCACCTGGGGCATGGTGGTCGGCCATGTCGCCCCGGAGGCCTTTGTCGGCGGCACCATCGCGCTCGTAGAGGAGGGCGATACCGTCACCATCGACGCGCAGCGTCTGCTCCTGCGGCTGGAGGT
>NZ_JAUCDN010000376.1:0-2915 GCF_034675085.1 Devosia sp. | reverse complement strand
CAACAAAAGGCGTTGGCCTCGCTTATTTCCAGGAGCCAGAACAGCAATGAGCATCAGCCTTAACACGAACGGACAGATCGCAGCGCTGTTTGCCGCTCAAACTTACGCAGAACGCATGGAGCTGGCGAGGTTCCTTGCCAGTGCGATGCGGGAATGGGTCGCTGATGGGCAGGAGGCCGACGACAACTATTTTGCCGACCTGCTGGAAAGCTGGGAGCTGGAGGCCTCGTCCGATGACTGACCCCATCAGCAACGAGAGGCTGGCAGAGCTGGTAGCGCTGGCGAATGAGGCATCTAAAATACCCCACAATGCCGACCTGTGCTCTGCCCTGCGCGAACTCCAATCCCGCCGCCAATCTCCGGCAGGGGTGGAGCCGGTAGGCGAGGCTGGGGCAATGCCGGGATCGAACGGCGGCGTTACCATGGCGGCTTTCGAGGCGTCTAAAGTGCCGGCAGGCACCAAGCTCTACGCCTCTCCGCCCAAGGCCGTGACGATCACGGATGAGATGGTCGAGCGGGCGGCGGATGAGCTTGTTGCTCATGGCGAGTTTAGCTGGAACCCATCGGACAACCGCCGAAGGGCTGCGATTGCCGCCCGCGCCGCGCTCACCGCCGCCCTTTCCAGCGAGGACCGCAATGGTTGAGTTGAACGAGAAGGCCCTCCCCGCCTCTGATGATGGGCTGGTAGAGAAATTAAAGGCGGGATCAATTGCGCTGAAGAATGACCGGCCCGCCTCATCCTTAATCATGGAAGAAGCCGCCACCGCCCTCCAATCCAAAGCCGAACAGATCGAGCGGCTGACGCGGGAGAGGGATGAAGCGCTCCAATCCCGAATTACTGACCTGGAGTCGCTAATCGCTGCGCAGCATGGAGATGTCGTCGTTCGCACTGCGATATTGCTCTACGAGAAAGACGACAAGATAGCTCTGCTGACTGCGGCTCTCGAGCGCCAACGTGCCAATATCGAACGTTGGCTGGAAACTGGCGAAGCGGCCAACCCAGAAGAAAGCAAGTCTATCTATGAGCAGATTTGCTCCGCTCTCACCCAGGAAGGAGAAGGGTGATGCCAGAACGCATCCAGCTTTCCCGCCGCAAGGGCTGGAGCATGCCGCCGAATACGGTGAAGGTGTGCCGCCCCGGCAAGTTCGGCAATCCGTTTCCGGTCGGGGGCGATGGCCCCATGGAAAGGTTCTCGCCTGACCGGGAGGGCGCGGTAGGCCATTTCAAAGCCATGCTGGCCGATCCTGAAATGCGAACCGCTGCCGGCTATCCCAGCAACGATGAAATCCGGTCCAAGCTTCGCGGCAAGAACCTCGCCTGCTGGTGCCCGCTCGATGGCCCATGCCACGCGGACGTTCTGCTCGAACTCGCCAATAAGGAGCCCCACCATGCAGAATGAACTGCCAGAATGGGCGATGGCGATGGCGGAGCAGGTGGCAAAGGAGGCAACGCGAGATGCGATGCGCGACCCGATCATGCCGTACTATATCACAGTCGCACCTCACATTGCCCAAGCCCTTGTCACTGCGGAGCGGAGAGGGATCGGGAGGGCGGTGCCTCTACTGGAGCGGCTTCGCCACTGGATTGAAGACGAAGTAGGCGCAGAGCTTCCGTTCACCGAAGAGGAACAAGGACGGCTCACCGACATCCTCACCGCTGCGGAGGTGAAGTGATGGTCACCCTCCCGTCAACAATTTCTCCCGAAACGCTGGCGGAGAGTATGGGCTGGTCTCTTCGGCGCGTTAAGGCCCTTGCGCGATCCATCGGCGCCTGCCGTATTATGGGCAATCGGATGACGCTCACCCAGCAGGACGTGGATGCGATTTTGGAGGCCAGCCGGCCATGCCCCTCAAGCTCAAAAAGCGAGGTGAAATCTGGTGGTATTCCGGCACGGTTGCCGGCAAGCGACTACGAGGCTCTACGAAGACTGCGCAAAAAACAGAAGCCCAGCGCATCGCCAATGCGCTCGAAAGCCGATGGCTTGAAGGTGGTCGCGATCCGGGAGTCATCCTGACATTTGCGCAGGCGGCCGGGGTGTATCGCGAACACCGAGCGAATGAACCGCGTTACCTCGAAATGGTTGAGGATTATTGGAAAGACACTCTAGTCCGCGACATTACCAAGGGGGCGCTTAAGCGCGCAGCGCTGACGCTTATGCCGAATGCATCCGGCGCAACGAGAAACCGATCTGTCATCGTGCCCACCAGCGCAGTAATCAACCATTGCGCCGATTTGGATATGTGCCCACCATTCAAGGCCGCCAGATTTCCCGAGGTAAAAACCACCAAGGAACCGGCCACATGGGAATGGATACGGGCATTTATGAAACATGCATCACCGCACCTGGGGGCACTGGCTTGCTTCATGTTCCTGACAGGCGCTCGCATCGGCGAGGCCATTAGGGTTTCGTGGGGGGATGTGGATCTATCTGCCGCCAAGGTGCGCATTGTAATGGGCAAGCTCGGAGGGGAGGAGCGCATCGCCCACATGCCACCCGAATTGGTAGTGGCGCTGGCGAACATTCCGACCAATCGCAATCCGGACGATCAGGTCTTTGCCTATTCAATGTCGAGCGCGGTCACTCAAACATGGAATGCCGTGATTAAGCGGGCGCAGATCAAAAAGGTCACGCCGCACGGTTGCAGACATGGATTTGCGACCGCGCTCATGCATGCCGGAATTGACCCGGTAACGGTGGCAAAGCGCGGCGGCTGGAAGTCACCAGCCCAACTGTTTGCCACATACGGACATGCGATGGACGACGAGATGGTGACAAACGTGCTTACTGGCACACCAGCGGCACAAAGACATAAGGCCCGCCGTAAACATATGATATAAAAGAGAAATTAGACCTCATAACGCCTCGCGTTAGGGCGAGGTGTCCTGAGGCCGGGCATATCGGAAGGCGCGAAAA
>NZ_JAUCDN010000375.1:0-2941 GCF_034675085.1 Devosia sp. | reverse complement strand
CGGCGGCGACGCCGGCGGCCTGCAAGCGCCCGACTTCCTTGTTGTCGAAGGTCAGGTAGAAGGCGTCCGGATTTTCGATCAGGCGGTCATAGCCGACCACCGGAATGCCCTCCGCCACGGCGGCTGCAACGGCCGGCCCGACCGCTTCGCTGTCCTGCGCCAGCACGATGATGGCGTCGGCGCCCTGCGAAATCAGGCTTTCGATGTCGGTGAGCTGCTTGGAGGCGGACGACTGCGCGTCAGCCGAGATATAGGTGGCGCCGGCGGCTTCCAGCACGCCCTTGATGGCCGCTTCGTCGGTTTTCCAGCGCTCTTCCTGGAAGTTGTTCCAGGAAACGCCAATGGTCAGCCCGTCCTGCGCCTGCGCGACGCCGGCAAAACCGCTGATGACGGTCGTGCACAGCAGGACCGTGAGAATCTTGTTCATGTCTGTCCTCCCTGGCAGGCAGTCCCCTGCCCGCATTCGTGCCGGTGGCTTGGCCCCAGCGGGCACCCTCCACCAGCGCCCTGAGCATTATTTCAATGCTCGAAAAAACCAGTGGCACGACGCCGCGCACCGTGTCAACTTCAATTTCAACACCTGAAATAAATACCCATTGCACTATGGAAGCAGGAATGGTGTGTTCACCGCGAGAGTGGAGTGAGTTGCTTGGCGCGGAAGGTCAGCGATAGCGACAGTGTCCGGCGTCAGAACCGGGGACTCGTTCTAGGCGCCCTGCGTGTGCAGGGGCCGCAATCGCGCACCGCCCTGGCAGCGGGCACCGGGCTCAGCCACGCCAGCATCACCGCCATCACCGCTGATCTCATCAACCAGCAGCTCATCGCCGAGCTCGAGGCCGAGCCGCGCGTCGATGGCCGGACCCGTGGCCGCCCGGCCACCCTGGTGGGGTTCGAGCGGCGGGCCGGCGCCGCTGCCCTGTTCGAGGTCGATGTCACCCGCGCCCGCCTCTCCTTGGTCGATTATGGCGGCGTGCTGGTCGATCGCATCGAAACGCCCGTCACCCCCCTCACTTTCGCCCACACCCCGGCAGCCGTCTTTTTCACCGAGCGGCTGGAGCTGTTGCGCAGCCGCAATCCGGTCGCCATGGCGGGGCTGCGGCGCGTCGCCATTTCCGTCCAGGGCATTCTGGGGCGCAATGACGAGGGGCTGGTCTGGTCGCCCATCGCCCATCTGGCCCACGCGCCCTTCATCCAGTGCCTGAACGAGACGCTGGGCCTGCCGGTTTCCCTGCACAAGCGCGGGCGGCTGCTCGCGGAAGGCGCGCGCTGGCTCGATCCGGCGCTGCACGACGCCAGCGTCGCCACCGTTTTCGTCGGCTCCACCGTGGCCATGGGCATGACCTTTGGCGGCCAGGGCATCGGCCAGGGTAATGGCGGAGCCACCGAATTCGGCCATATGAACCATATGCCTAATGGCGCCCTGTGCCGCTGCGGCATGCGCGGCTGCATCGAGGCCTATGCCGCCGATTACGGCGTATTGCGCACCGCCTATTCAGTGCCCGAGACCGCTCATCCCGCCCCCACCGTGCCCAGCCAGGAATATGAGGGGCTGATCGCGCGGGCCGAGGCCGGCGAGCGCGCCGCCACCCACGCCTTCAACCAGGCGGGCCGCGCCATCGGCTGGGGGCTGAGCCGCATGATGGCGGTGTTCGACCCCGCCCATATTCTCATCGTCGGCCCCGGCGCCCGCGCCTTCGGGCTCATGCAGGGCGAGATCAGCGCCGCCCTCTCCTCCGCCCTGGTCTGTCGCGTCAACGGTCTGCCGCGGATCGTCGCCCATCACGACGAGAAGGAACCCATTTTCATGGGCCTGCTGATGAAGACGCTGAGCGAGATCGACCAGCTCGATTTCGCGCCCCTCCCCGCCCGCACCGGCGTCTGAGCCACACCCCGACGCGCACGGCAAGAATTTCTCCGCCGTCGGAAATACGAATACCGTGCCGCTGAAAAAATTAAATTGCCGATAGCAATGGATTTTCCGTCCCGGCAATGCTTCACTGCATTTTACTCAATTATTACCCCGATTATAATTTGAGGAAAACATGTCCGGCGCAATCGTTCCAGTCATCCTGGCTGGCGGGCAGGGAACGCGACTCTGGCCGATGTCGCGAACCACGCGTCCCAAGCAGTTTCTCCCCTTCGGCGCCGCAGGAAGCCTGTTCCAGCAAACCTTGCGCCGCGTGGCCGATCCGGCCCTCTACGCCTGCCCGCTGGTCATGACCAATGCGGGCTATCGCTTCACCGTCGCCGATCAGGTGGCCGAGATGGGCCTGCCCGCCGGCCGGATCCTGCTCGAGCCGCTGGCCCGCAATACCGCCATGGCCATTGCCATCGCCGCCCTTCAGGTCGAGCAGTCCCTGGGGCCCGACAGCCTCATCCATGTGCTGCCCTCCGACCACGACATCGAAACCACCCCCCATTACTGGCAGGCCGTGCGCGACGCCGCCACGGCCGCCGCCGCCGGCCATCTGGTCACTTTCGGCATTCGCCCCACCCGGGCCGAAACCGGCTTCGGCTATATCCGTTCGGCCGCCCCTCCCGGCGGGCTCGCTCCCGTGGATGCCTTCGTGGAAAAGCCCGACGCCGCCAACGCGCTGGGCATGCTGGCCGAAGGCGGCTATTTCTGGAATTCCGGCATGTTCATGATGCGCGTCGGCACCTTTCTCGACGAATGCCGCGTGCTGGCCGGCGAGATCTTCCGGGCGGCGCGCGAGGCGCTGGCCACCGCCCGGGCCGATGTCGATTTCATCCGGCTCGGCGTCGAGGCCTTTGCCCGGGTCCCCGACATTTCGGTGGACTACGCCATCTTTGAAAAGACCAGCCACGCCGCCATGGTGGCGGTGGATTTCCACTGGTCCGATCTGGGCAATTGGGAGGCGGTTTGGCAAAACGGCCCCCACGATCCCGCCGGCAATGTCGTGCAGGGGCCGGCGACGCTCGA
>NZ_JAUCDN010000374.1:0-2954 GCF_034675085.1 Devosia sp. | reverse complement strand
AGGTGCCGCCGGGGCTGGAAGAGGCCTTCATCTACCTGATGGCGGGGGCGCGCGACAATTTCGCCGCGAACCCCGCATGAGCGCGCGGTTCTCGCCGGCGCGCTTCGGGGCGGTGCTGCTCAAGGAATTCATCCAGATGCGCCGCGACCGCATCACTTTTGGCATGATGATCGGCCTGCCGATCATCCAGTTGCTGCTGTTCGGCTTCGCCATCAATACCGATCCGCGGCACCTGCCGACGCTGGTCGAAGTCAACGACCAGGGGCCGCTGGTGCGGGCGCTGGTGGCGGGAATGGAAACGTCCGGCTATTTCGACTTCATCGGCACGGTGGAGGGGCCGGAGGCGGGCGAGGAAGCGCTGCGGCGCGGAACGGCCAATTTCGTCATCGTGGTGCCGGACGATTTTGAGCGCGACGTGCTGCGCGGTCAGCGGCCGACGCTGCTGATCGCCGCCGACGCCTCCGATCCATCGGCAGTGAGCGGGGCGGCGGCGGCGCTCAGCGGCATCGTCTCGGGCGCCATCGCCCAGAGCCTCACCGGCCCGCTGGCACAACCCAGCGCGGCCCCACCCTTCGAAACGGTGGTGCACCGCGTCTATAATCCGGAAGGGCGCACCTCGACCAATATCGTTCCGGGCCTTCTGGCCATCATCCTGTCCATGACCATGGTGATGATCACGGCGGTGGCCATCGTCAAGGAGCGCGAGCGCGGCACCATGGAAATGCTGATCTCCACCCCGGTGCGCCCGCTGGAGGTGATGGCCGGCAAGATCCTGCCCTATGTGCTGGTGGGCTATGTGCAGACGGCGGTGTTCCTGGCGGCGGCCTTCGCGCTGTTCCGGGTGCCGTTCGAGGGGAGCTGGCTGGCCTTTTTTTCCGGCTTCAACCTGTTCGTGCTCGGCAACCTGGCGCTGGGCTTTTTGATCTCGACCCTATCGCGCAACCAGATGCAGGCGATGCAGCTCAGCTTTTTCACCATCCTGCCCTCGGTGCTGCTGTCGGGCTTCATGTTCCCGTTTGCCGGCATGCCGGGCTGGGCGCAGGCCATCGGCTCCGCCGTGCCGGCCACCCATTTCATCCGGCTCATCCGCAAGGTCATGCTCAAGGGGGCGGGGCTGGCCGACATCAATGCCGAACAGCTCGCCCTCGGGCTCATCGTGCTCATCATCACGGTGCTGGCGATGCTGCGCTACCGCCAGACACTGGATTAGGGTGCGCCGGGCGGGTCAGCCCGCCACGCGCTCGATCTGGGCGCCGCAGCGGCCCAGCTTTTCCTCGAGGCGCTCGAAGCCGCGATCAAGATGGTAGATGCGGTTGACGGTGGTTTCGCCCTTGGCCGCGAGCCCGGCAATGACCAGCGACACCGAGGCGCGCAAATCGGTCGCCATCACCTGCGCCCCCTTGAGCTGGGGCTTGCCATGCACCGTGGCCAGCTGGCCATCGACGGAAATGTCGGCGCCGAAGCGGACCAGCTCGGCCACATGCATGTAGCGGTTTTCGAAAATGGTCTCGCGGATATGGCTGGTGCCCTGGCTCATGGTCATCAGCGCCATAAACTGGGCCTGAAGATCGGTGGGAAAGCCGGGGAACGGATCGGTCTCGACATCGACGGGGCGGATGCCCCCATTGTGGCGGCGCACGCGCAGGCCGTCGGCCTCCAGGCTCAATTCGGTGCCGGTCTGGCCCAGAATGTCGAGCGCGGCCTGCAAATGCTCGGGGCGGGCGCCGCGCAGCAGCACGTCGCCTCCGGTCATGGCCACGGCCATGGCAAAGGTGCCGGTTTCGATGCGGTCGGGAATCACCGAGATGGTGGCCCCATGCAGGCGCTCGACGCCCTCGATGGTGAGGGTGCGGGTGCCGATGCCGGAAATCCTGGCGCCCATGGCCACCAGGCACTCGGCGACATTGGTGATCTCGGGCTCCTGGGCGGCATTGTCGAGGACGGTCGTGCCGCGCGCCAAAGTAGCGGCCATCAGCAGGGTATGGGTGGCGCCGACCGAAACCTTGGGGAAATGGATATGGGCGCCGACCAGCCCGCCCTTGGGAGCCTTGGCGACGACATAGCCCTCGTCGATATCGATCTCGGCACCCAGCGCCTTGAGACCGTAAAGAAACAGATCGACGGGCCGCGTGCCGATGGCGCAGCCGCCCGGCAGGGAAACGCGCGCCTCATGGCAACGGGCCAGCAGCGGCCCGATGACCCAGAAACTGGCGCGCATCTTGGAGACCAGATCGTAAGGGGCGGTAGTGTCGACGATATCGGCGGCATGGAAGGTCATGCGTTGGCCCTCCCCTTCCGCCTCGCCGCGGCGGCGACCATGCACGGCGATATCGACGCCGTGATTTTCGAGGATGCGTTCGAGCTGCTTGACGTCGGCCAGGCGCGGCACGTTGTGCAGCACCAGCTGCTCATCGCTGAGCAGGGAGGCGATCATCAGCGGCAGCGCGGCGTTCTTGGCGCCGGAAATGGGGATCTCGCCCTTGAGTTCGTTGCCGCCGATCAAACGGATACGGTCCATAGTCTCGTCCTATATGGCGGGCCTTGCCGCCTTTTTACCTGGGATGGAGCCAGACCAAGTCCTTTTCGCCGCTTGGGCCGGACCCGTCGCACTCGGGAGCTGAAGCGGATGCGAACGCATCCTTTGGGGAGAAGTGTCGCCCGAAACTGGTTTACGGTTTATTGACCGTATCGGTTCCGGGGGCCGGCGGGGTGGCAGGCGCCTGACGCTCCGCATCAGCGCGCGCCCTGGCCTGCCCCTTCCGGCGCTTGAGGTTCTCCCGCAGCTTTGCGGCCAATCTTTGCTCACGCAGGGTGGCCTGTTCGGTTTTGCTCATGACACTGGAGGGATTCGTGTTTGGCTCTGGGCGGTTGATAGGCGTTTTTTAGCCTTGCGTCGAGATTGGGCCTATGGCAAAGGAGCCGCGTTCGCGTTGCTCCCCAACGCCGGATGCTGC
>NZ_JAUCDN010000373.1:0-2956 GCF_034675085.1 Devosia sp. | reverse complement strand
ATTGCTTTCGGCTTCGGCACGTTTATGTTCCGCTCACTTTCGAGCCTGCTCCCAAAGGAAAAGCCATGGCCGGCGCCGACCTCCATTCGCCCCTGATCGACTCGCGGGCCGATCTGATCGAGACCATGGCGCGCGGCGCCAAACCCGAAAGCGAATGGCGCGTGGGCACGGAACACGAAAAACATGTGTTCCACACCAACCCCTTGCGCCCCGTGACCTATGGCGGCAAGGACGGCATTCGCGCGCTTCTGGACGGCATGCAGGCCGAGACCGGCTGGACGCCGTTTTATGACGGCGAAAACCCCATCGGGCTGCGCAACGACACGGTGGCGGGCGGCATTTCGCTGGAGCCGGGCGGGCAGTTCGAACTGTCCGGCGAACCGCAGCAGGACATGCATGGCACGGCGGCGGAAATGGCCGAGCATATGCGCGTGGCCAGGAAGGTCGGCGGGGAATTGGGCATTCATTTCCTCGGCTTAGGGGTGACCCCGCTTTGGCCGGTGGAGCAGATCCACTCCATGCCGAAATCGCGCTACGGCATCATGAAGCCCTATATGGAGCGGGTCGGCACGCTGGGCACCTCGATGATGTTCCGCTCGGCCACGGTGCAGGCAAACCTGGATTTTTCCAGCGAAGCGGACATGGTCAAGAAGCTGCGCGTATCGCTGGCGCTGCAACCGGTGGCGACGGCGCTGTTTGCCAATTCGCCGTTTTCCGAGGGCAAGGACAGCGGCTATCTCAGCTTCCGCAGCCATATCTGGCTCAACACCGACGCGGCGCGCACCGGCATGCTGCCCTTCGCCTTCGAGGAGGGATTCGGCTTCGAGCAATATGCCGACTATGCCCTTGATGTGCCGATGTATTTCGTCATCCGCAACGGGCAGTACGTCAATGTGGCGGGCGAGAGTTTCCGGGCTTTCCTCAAGGGCGAATTGCCGCAATTGCCGGGCGAAAAGCCGACGCTGAAGGACTGGGAAGACCATCTTTCCACGCTTTTTCCCGAGGTGCGGCTCAAGCAGTTCCTGGAAATGCGCGGCGTGGACATGGGCGACGAGCAATCGGTGACGGCGCTGTCGGCGTTCTGGACCGGGCTGCTCTATGACAAGGTGTCGCTGGAAGCGGCCTATGAGCTGATCGAGCCGTGGACCGAGGCCGACCGCGAGGCGATGCGCAACCAGGTGCCGCGACTGGGCCTCAATACGCCGCATGACCGCTCGACGCTATTTGACGTGGCGGCACAAGCGGTTGGCATCGCCGAGGCCGGGCTGGTGCGGCGCAACCGGCGCAACGCCGAGGGCAAGGACGAGAGCATCTACCTGGCGCCGCTGGAGGAAACCATCCGCCTGGCCAAGTCACCGGCGGAACGCTGGCTGGAGAAATTCCACGGCGAATGGAATGGCGACGTGAGGCCCATCTTCGCCGAAGCCGAGAGGTAGCATTTCGCCTCCGCCACGGACTTTGCGCTAACGGACTGTTAGCAGCGAGCGTCACCCTTGGTCCCGTTCGGGCGGCAAAGGGTAACCGAAATTCACGCGTGAATTTCGGTAAGGTCTTCCTGGCATTGGGGTTTGGGGCGGCATGCGGACATGGATTCCGGCCGGCGCCGGAATGACACGATGATTATGCCATGAACAGGGGCGCGCGGGGATTTGTGGGGCGGGCCCTTGCCCTGCCCTGCGGTCTGGTGCATCAGGCGGCCAGCATAAAGGAGGCGGCTCATGCGGGTTCTGGTGGTCGGGTCGGGCGGGCGCGAACATGCGCTGGCGTGGAAGATCGCGCAGTCGCCCAGGCTGAGCGCGCTGTTCGTGGCGCCGGGCAATGGCGGCACGGCGGGGCTGGCGGAAAATCTCGATGTGGACATTACCGACCACGAGGCGGTGATCGCGCTGTGCCGGACGCATGATATCGACTTCGTGGTGGTGGGGCCGGACGCGCAGGTGGTGGCCGGGCTGGGCGACGATATCCGCGCGGCGGGCTTTGCCTGTTTCTGCCCCAGCAAGGCGGCGGGGCAATTGGAGGGCTCCAAGAGCTTCACCAAGGCGCTGTGCGACGAATTCGACATTCCCACCGCCGCCTATGGCCGCTTCGAGAGCGAGGCCGAGGCGCTGGCCTATCTCTATACGCAGGGCGCGCCCATCGTCATCAAGGCGGACGGGCTGGCGGCGGGCAAGGGCGTGACCGTGGCGACGAGCGTGGAAGAGGCGGAAGCGGCCATCATCGACTGTTTTTCGGGCGCCTTCGGGGCAGCGGGCGCGGCGGTGGTGATCGAGGACTTCATGGAAGGCGAGGAGGTGAGCCTGTTCGTGCTCTGCGATGGCGAAGCCATTCTGCCACTGACCACGGCGCAGGACCACAAGCGCGCTTTCGACGGCGACACCGGCCCCAATACCGGCGGCATGGGCGCCTATTCTCCGGCCCCGGTGATGAGCCGCGCCGTCTATGAGCAAGCCTTAGAAAAAATCATCCGCCCCACGGTCAGCGGCATGGCGGCGCGCGGCACGCCCTATCAGGGGGTGCTCTATGCCGGGCTGATGCTGACGGCCGATGGGCCTAAGCTGGTGGAATATAATGCCCGTTTCGGCGATCCCGAAACCCAGGTGATGATGATGCGGCTCGAAAGCGACCTGCTGGAATTGCTGCACGCCACGGCGACGGGAACGCTGGCGGGGCACGAGGCGCAATGGACGGACCAGTTCGCGCTGACCGTCATCCTGGCGACGAAAGGCTATCCGGGCGCCTATGGCAAGGGCTCGGAAATCCACGGCGCCGAAGGGCTCGACAGCGCGGATTTGCAGGTCTTCCACGCCGGAACCAAGCGGGACGGCGCGCGTTTAATCGCTGCCGGCGGCCGTGTGCTCAATGTCACGGCGCTGGGTGGGAGCGTAAAGGAAGCGCAGGACCGTGCTTACGCGGGCGTGGACAGCATTGACTGGCCGGAGGGCTTCTGCCGCCGGGA
>NZ_JAUCDN010000372.1:0-2971 GCF_034675085.1 Devosia sp. | reverse complement strand
TGCCGGAAATGACCAAGCTCGGTTACGACAAGGGCTTTTCCACCGTCGTCACCGCCGCCTCGTCCTGCATCGCGCCGATCATTCCGCCCGGCATCATTCTCATCCTCTATGCACTGGTGTCGGACGTCTCGATCACCCGCATCTTCTTTGCAGGTTATCTGCCGGGGCTGCTGATCTATGTGGCCATCGCCATCACCGTGGCGATCATTTCCAAGGCCCGCAAATACAAGCCCAGCCGCCAGGCGCGCGCCAGCTGGGGCGAGATCGGCCGACAGGCGCTGGATTCGAGCTGGGCGCTGTTCCTGCCCTTCGGCATTCTGGGCGGGCTGCGCTACGGCCTGTTCACCCCTACCGAGGCGGGCGCGGTCTGCGTGCTCTATGCCGTGCTCGTCGGGGCGCTGGTCTATCGCCGCCTGCAATGGAAGCACATTCCCGCCATCCTGCTCGAATCGGCGCTGGCCACGGCCGGGGTCATGCTGCTGATCTGTGCCGCCACTGTGTTTTCCGCTTATCTCACCTGGGAAGGTATTCCGGGCATGGTGGCCACCGCCCTGACCGGCAGCATTTCCGATCCGCTGGTCATGCTGCTCGTCATCAACCTCATCCTGATTGGGGTGGGCGCCTTCTTCGAGGGTGGTTCGGCCATGATCCTGATGGCACCGCTCTTCGTGCCCATCATCCTGGGCATGGGGATCGATCCGGTGCATTTCGGCATCATCATGTCGATCAACCTCACCATCGCCGGCTTCACCCCTCCGGTCGGCACGATGATGTTCATCACCATCTCTATCGCCAAGGTGAAGATCGGCCATTACGTGCGGGAAAGCTGGCCCTTCCTTATCGCGCTGCTGACGGTGCTCTTCCTGGTCACCTACATTCCCGATATCTCGCTCATTGTGCCAAAGCTCTTCCTCTAGCTTCTGTATACGACGGACCGGCGGCCCCAGGGTCGCCGGCATCGCATTTGGAGAAATTTCGGACTTGATGTCCGAATAATGAACGTCTATTCGCATCTCTGACGCGCGTGGTCTCACGCGGGCACGGATGCGAGGATGTCATGAAAAAGCTGATCAACACCCCCACGACCTATGTCGAAGACGTGCTCAAGGGGCTGGTCGCCGCTCATCCCGGACTGGTTCTGGATGGGGAAAGCGGCCGGGTGGTCCGGCGCGCCGCGGGGGCGAGCCCGGGCAAGGTGGGCATCGCCTCGGGCGGCGGCTCCGGGCATCTGCCCCTGTTCACCGGCTATGTCGGCGAGGGGCTGCTGACCACCTGCTCGATCGGCAATGTCTTCGAGGGTCCCAACCTGGCCTCCTGCATGGAGGCGATCCGCCTGGCCGATGGCGGCACCGGCGTGCTGGTGCTGTTCGGCAATTACGGCGGCGACCGGATGAATTTCTCCATGGCCAGTGAAATGCTGGAGGACGAGGGCATCCGCACCCGCACCGTGCTGGGCACCGACGACATCGCCAGCGCCGGCCCTGAAGACGCCGCCAAGCGGCGCGGCGTAGCCGGCCTCATCTATGCCTACAAGATCGCCGGCGCGGCGGCGGAGGCCGGCCGCGATCTCGACGCGGTTGCTGCCATCGCGCAAAAGGCCGTCGACCATACCCGCACCATCGGCGTGGCGCTGAGCTCCTGCCAGGTGCCCGGCGCGGCGGCACCCAATTTCCAGATCGCCGATGACGAGATCGAGATGGGCATGGGCATCCATGGCGAGCCCGGCATCTGGCGCGGCAAGCTCAAGACGGCCGCGGAACTCGTCGAGGAGATGCTGGAGCGGCTGCTGGCCGAATTGCCGCAAGTGCACGGCAAGCGCGTGTCCCTGCTGGTCAACGGGCTCGGCGCCACCCCGCTCGACGAACTCTTCATCATCTATGGCGAGGCCGCACGTCGCTTGGCCGCTGCCGGCTACACGCTGGTCCAGCCGCTGGTGGGCAATTATGTCACCTCCATGGAGATGGCCGGCATGTCGTTGAGCCTGATCGCCCTCGATCCCGAGCTGGAGGCGCTTCTGGCCGCCCCGGCATCCTGCCCCTTCTGGAAGGTTCAGTAACATGGCCCTGACAAGCACTCATCTGCGCCAGGCGGTGTCCCGTGTCGTCGCCGTCCTGCCCGCGCTCGAGACCGAGTTGAACGAGGCCGATAGCCGCCTGGGCGATGGCGACACCGGCGCCATGCTGGCCCGCGTGGTCCGGGCTTTGGATGCAGCCGCCCCCGCCGATGGCGAGGCGGTGGGCGCGGCGCTTTCGGCCTATGCCAAGGCAACCATGGGTGCCACCGGCTCAAGCCTGGGGACCCTGATCGCCACCGCGCTGATGACGATTTCCCGTCAGACCAAGGGGCGCGAGCAAGTGCCGTGGTCGGAACTGGCGGACCTGCTGGCCCAGGCGCGCGACGCCATGTCGGCGCGTGGCGGGGCCAGCCTGGGGGACAAGACGGTGCTCGATGCGCTTGATTCGGTGGCCAGGGCCCTGGTTGGCCTCGATCAGCCCGAGGGCATCCAGGCCGCCGCGCAGACCGCCGCGCGCGCCACTCTTGAGGAATTTCGCGATCGCCCCAATAAGATGGGGCGGGCCCGCATGTTCGCCGACGCTTCCAAGGGGCTCGACGATCCGGGTATGCTGGCCATGGTCAGGATTGTGGAAGCCATCGGGAGATAGAGCGTGACGACAGAGACGAAAAGCCTGGTGGAGACGGCGCGCACCGAAGCCACCGGCCAGATGCTGTCCTATTTCAAGATGATGGCGGTGCTGGAATGCTTTTCGCGCAGCGACCGGGCCCTGACCGTGCTGCAGATCTCCAAGCGCACCGAATTGCCGCGCACCACCGTGCATCGCCTGGTCAGCACCCTCAAGACGCTGGGGCTGCTGGAGCAGGATCGGGACCGGGAGCGCTATCGCCTCGGGCTCAAGCTGTTCGAATTGGGCAATACCGTCCTGGCCAATATGGACGTGCAGCGCGAGGCGGC
>NZ_JAUCDN010000371.1:0-2979 GCF_034675085.1 Devosia sp. | reverse complement strand
TCGCGCCCCAGGGCAGGCTCCGGCCGGCATCCATCCTGAAGACCATCCACTCCCATCGATGGATGTGGAACCATGCGGAGCTGGATCCCGGCTCGGAGGCCGGGATGACATCGTGGGTGGGACGAAATCGCGCGTCACATGGATCGTGAAACGCTTTAAATGATTGGCGCCGCGATCATGCACCGCACCATGTCGGGCTCGGTCTGGCCGGGCCGGTCGGCGTAGAATTCCAGCGTATAGTCGCCCGCGAAGCTGTGCCGGCTGGCGCTGAGCCACTCATCGAGCAGGAAGGCATAGGTGTTGGCCACGCACAGCCCCGTCTGCCTGTCGAACCCGTAGCCGCCCTGATGGCGGATGGTGGCGGCCAGCATGGGGCCGATGGTGAGGGGATGGAGGGTGTCTGGCATGTCCTCGTCCCAATCCACGATCACCGCGCAGTCATAGCGGACGCGCTCGGGCGGCGTGAAGCGGATATCGTCCCGCAGGAGACCGACGAAACCGGCGCGATCGCGAATGGCTGGCGGCAAATCCGCCAGGAAGGCCTGCCAATGCCAGGGCACGCGCTCGGTGGGGCCGATGAAGCGCCGCGCCCAGCAGGTGAAGCCGTCCAGCTCGACCAGTTGTACGCGTCGCTCGTGAATGAAGGTGCTGTCCTTGACCGGCCAGCGCTCCTCATCCTGCCGGAAGACGGAAGGGGAGACGCCGTGGCGCCGCGCGAAGGCCTGGGTGAAGGAGGGCTGGCTGTCATAGCCGACATCGATGGCGGCGGCGCCGACCGAATGCTTGTTCCAGCGCAGGCGCGCGGCGGCGGTATCGAGCCGGATGCGCCGCAGATAGTCCGAGGGCGTCTCCTGCGTCGCGGCAACGAACAGCCGGTTGAAATGCGGGCGGGAAAGGCCCACCCGCTCCGCGATCTCGCCCAGCCTCACCGGCTCGCCCATGCCGGCCTCGATCAGCCTGATGGCCTTGTGGATGCGCTTGTCCAATTCCGTTCACTCCCCCAGATGAACCCGGCGCCCCTCCCGGCGCCGTTCCGCCCTCTCACGCGCCAGCGCTGTTGCTCCGGCAATGGCCTTGGCCTACATAGGCGCCCAATCGCTAGCAGCATAATCGAAGAGAAGGTCACGACGCCATGGCGCGCCAGTTCATCTATCATATGCACGGTATGTCGAAGGCTTATGCCGGCGGCAAGAAGGTGCTCGACAATATCAATCTCTCCTTCTACCCCGATGCCAAGATCGGCGTGCTCGGCCCCAATGGCTCGGGCAAGTCGACCCTGCTCAAGATCATGGCCGGCATCGACACCGAATTCACCGGCGAGGCCTGGGTGGCCGATGGCGCGCGCGTCGGCTATCTGGCCCAGGAACCGCAGCTCGATCCGGCGCTCAACGTGCTGGGCAACGTCATGATGGGCGTGAAGGAAAAGAAGGACATCATCGACCGCTACAACGAGTTGATGATGAACTATTCCGACGAGACCGCCGACGAGGCGACCAGGCTCCAGGACATCATCGACGCGCAGAACCTGTGGGACCTCGAATCCCAGGTGGAAGTGGCCATGGAGGCGCTGGGCTGCCCGCCGGGCGACGCCGACGTCACCACTCTCTCGGGCGGCGAGAAGCGCCGCGTGGCGCTGTGCGCGCTGCTGCTGTCCAAGCCCGACCTCCTGCTGCTGGACGAACCCACCAACCATCTGGACGCCGAGACCACGGCCTGGCTGGAGCGGCATTTGCGCGAATTCGAGGGCGCGGTGCTCATCATCACCCACGACCGCTACTTCCTCGACAATGTCACCGGCTGGATTCTCGAGCTCGATCGCGGCCGCGGCATTCCCTATGAGGGCAACTACTCGGCCTATCTGGGCGCCAAGGCCAAGCGCTTCGCCCAGGAAAAGAGCGAGGACGCCGCCCGCGCCAAGGTGCTGGAGCGCGAGCGCGAATGGATGGGCCAGTCGCCGCAGGCGCGCCAGTCCAAATCCAAGGCGCGCATCAAGGCCTATGACGAGTTGGTCAAGCTCAACGAGGCCCGCACCCAGTCCCACACCGCCCAGATCATCATCCCGCCCGGCGAGCGGCTGGGCCACAACGTCATCGACGTGGAGGGGCTGTCCAAGTCCTTCGGCGATCGGCTCTTGATCGACAATCTCAGCTTCAAGCTGCCCCCCGGCGGCATTGTCGGCATTATCGGGCCCAATGGCGCGGGCAAGACCACGCTGTTCAAGATGCTGACCGGGCAGGAAACCCCCGATAGCGGTACCGTTACCGTGGCCGAGAACGTGCACCTAGGCTATGTCGACCAGAGCCGCGACGCGCTCGACCCCAACAAGACGGTGTGGGAGGAAATCTCGGGCGGCGACGAGGTGCTGATGCTGGGCAAGCGCGAGATGAATTCGCGCGCCTATACTTCGGCCTTCAACTTCAAGGGCGGCGACCAGCAACAGAAGGTGGGCAATCTCTCGGGCGGACAGCGCAACCGCGTGCATCTGGCCAAGATGCTGAAAAGCGGCGCCAATGTGCTGCTGCTCGACGAGCCGACCAACGACCTGGACACCGAAACCCTTGCCGCGCTGGAAGAGGCGCTGGAGGAATTCGCCGGCTGCGCCGTCATCATCAGCCACGACCGCATGTTCCTCGACCGGCTGGCCACCCATATGCTGGCCTTCGAGGGTGACAGCCACGTCGAATGGTTCGAAGGCAATTTCCAGGACTACGAGGCCGACAAGGTCCGCCGCCTGGGCGCCGATGCGGTCAACCCCAAGCGCGCCACCTACAAGCCGCTGACGCGGTAGGAACCGCGCTCCGTCGCCCCGGCCTTGCGTTGGGGCGACATCGGGGAATTTGCGCGCCACCCCTTAACCCTTTGGTCGGGCCGGCCACGAAAAGGCTTGGGTTGGCGGGGCTTTTTGCGATATGTGCGAGAAGCGTGGCCGCTGGCCCGACGATTGGCATTCTTGGGGGAATGTATGAAGCGTTTTGTGAC
>NZ_JAUCDN010000370.1:0-3004 GCF_034675085.1 Devosia sp. | reverse complement strand
TGGTAGAACCATTGCGCATTGCTGGCCGGATCGAAGACGTCGCCGGGCGGATAATGGTCCCAGGCGGCGATGGCGGAGACACCCTGGAAGGTCTCGCTCAACACGTTGAGCCCGCCCTTGGCGAGAATGGCCTCGCAAAAGGCGATTTCCTCCAGCGCCCGCTCGCGCGCCCCGGCGGCCATGTCAGTCATTCTCCACGACGAGATCGGGCGCTTCCTCGCCCGCAGGCTTGACGCTGGGCGGCGGCGGGGGCGCAGCCTTTGCCGGCTCGGCTGCGGGAGGCAGGGCCGGGGGTGGCGGCGGGGCTGCCTTGGCCGGCGCTATAGGCGCACCGGCCGCACAGGGCGCGGCAACGGGGGGCGGAGGCGGCGCGGCTTTCACCGGAGCGGCAGGCGCTCCGGCGGCACAGGGCGCGACAGCGGCCCCCGCCGCACAGGGAGCGGCAGCGCAGGGCGCGTTGCCGGCGGCGGCGGTCGTCGTGCCGCCATAGACCGGGCGCGGGGGCACCGGCTTGGTGACGTGATCATAGGCGATGGCGGCGGTGCTGACGGCGAGCGCGGCCCCGAAAAGCAGAGTGTTGCGAGCGCTCATTTCCTGGCGAACCCATCAAGACCGAAAACAGGACGCAGCCAGATGCCGAAGAAGGACCCGACAAAGGCGGCGGCGAACCACAGCCAGCCGTGGACGCTCCCCGTGGCGATGCCGGAGAACAGCGCTCCGATATTGCAACCGAAGGAGAGGCGGGCGCCATAGCCCATCAACAGGCCGCCGATGACGGCGGCAAGGAGCGAGCCCAGCGGCAATTTGGCCTTGGGCGCGAATTTTCCGGCAATGGCAGCGGCCAGCGCCGCGCCGAGCACGAGGCCGAAATCCATCACCGAGACGGTGTCGGCCAAAACGCTGGAATTGAGCGCCTGGGCCTGGGCCGGCCAGGTCCAGAATTCCCAACTCGCCACATCGACGCCAACACTCTGGGCGATCTTGGCACCCCAGAGGCCGAAGCCATAGGTGATGGACCAGGGATGGCCGGCCAGCAAAAGCGTGGCGATATTGAGCAGCGCCAGCAGCAGCCCCGCGCCAACCAGCGGCCAGGGGCCCTGCCAGATCCATTCCCAGCCCGGACGCTTGGGGGCCGGCTCGGTTTCGAGATTGCCATGGATGCGCTTTTCGATAAGCGCGGTGACGAGCGCCACCAGACCCAGACCGGCAATGGTGAGGGCCAGCGCGCCGACGACACCCAGCTCGACCCCGAGGCTGATGGGCGGCAGCGCAGGCTGGGCCAGCCAATAGGGCAGATGGGCGGTGCCGATGACGGCGCCGACGATGAAGAAAATCAGCGTGACCAGCATGCGGGCCGAGCCGCCGCCGACGGTGAACAGCGTGCCCGAGCCGCAGCCGCCGCCCAATTGCATGCCCAGGCCGAACAGCGCCGCTCCGAGCAGCACCGAAACGCCCACCGGCGCCAGCGCGCCGACCATGGGCTGGCCGCCGATATTGCCGGCCGCCACCAGCGGGATCATGGCCAGCGCGGCAACGCCGATGGTGAGCATCTGGGCCCGCATGGGCCGACCGCGCCCCTCGGCGACCATGCGGCGCCAGCCGCCGGTGAAGCCGAAAGAGCCGTGATACAGCGCGACGCCGAGCGCCCCACCAATAAGGAAAAGCCCGCCCTGGCGGAAATCGACCAGCGTGCTGATGAGCAGGAACCCGCCCAAAAGCATGACGGCCGCAACCAGCAATGGCATGCGGTCGGCCGTGGCGGGCGGCAGGAAGGATGGCGGAGCGGAAATGGATATATCGGTCATGGATCGCGCGGGGGAAATGACAAAGCCCGTTCTGGGTGATGCGAAAACCTGACGCAACACCCAGAACAGCGTTTTCGGGAAGGCTATGCCGGATTACTGGATCGGACGGGCCGGATCGGCCGCCCATTCGGCCATGGAGCCGTCATACATGGCGGTGTTTTCGTTGCCGGCGACCTCATGCAGGGCGAACCAGGCGATCGACGCCCAATGGCCGGTATTGCAGAAGACGATGTTATTTTCACCAGCAGCCAGGCCGACGCCTTCGGCGAGAGCGGCAATGGTCTCGGGCGTGGCGAAGCTGGCATATTCGCCGCTATAGAGGCTGGAATGCTCGATGTTGAGCGAGCCGGGAATGGTGCCTTCGATGCGCACGACGGGGCTCTTGGAATTGCCCACATGCTGGTCGTGCGGGCGGGCGTCGATCAGCTTGGTGCCGTTTTCGAGCGCGGCCAGCACATCCTCGGTGGTGCCGCGCAGCTCCTTGCGGACATTGAGCGGGAAGGTGGCGGCGACGGGGGTCACCGGCTCGGCAACGCGCTCGCCGCCCTGGGCGTCATATTGGCGCCAGCCGCCATCGAGGATGGAGACGGCGTCGTGGCCGAGATATTTGAAGGTCCAGTAGACGCGGGTGGCGCCGGCGAATTCGGAGGAATCGGTGCCCCAGGGCACGATGACCACATGGTCGTCGCCATCGACGCCCAGATCGCCGATCAGCCTGGCGATGTCGGCATCGGCGGGAATCTGGCCCGGCACGCCGTCGATTTCGGTGCGCCAGCCATAGCTGGCATAGGGGGCGACGACGGCGTGGGCGAGATAGGGCAGTTCGCCCAGATCGGTCTCGCCGACCTTGTCGCGGATGTCGATGACCACGACGTTTTCGTCGGCGGCGTGGGCCTTGAGCCATTCGGCATTGACGAGCGGGGTGACCTCGACCTGCTGGGCGAAGGCGGGAGCGGCAAAGAGGAAGGCCGCGGCGGCAAGCGATGCAAGGCGCATGCGATTTATCTCCGGTCTGAACTGGCCGCGATCATAAGGGCCCCCGGGGAGCGGGGCGACGATGGCCAGACCAATTGCGGCGGCAAAGAGGAAAAACTGCACTCTTTGCGGGGCCGCTATCAGAAGGTTGTTGCGTGGGGGCCGGCGGGCGCTATCCCGCTGGCTTTTCTGAAGAAACGCCCCTGCCCCGCTCAGGCCTTGCT
>NZ_JAUCDN010000369.1:0-3015 GCF_034675085.1 Devosia sp. | reverse complement strand
CCGTCGCGCCGCCGCCGGTAGACGACGCAGCCGCCCAGCAGGCCATCGAAGTGCCGGTAGAAGCCCGCATGCTGTCGGCTGTTGAAGAAAAGGGCGAGGTGGTCGCCGCACCTCAGGTCGCCCCGCTGGAGGTGCCGCAGAACGTCACCATCATCAACCAGACCAACATCGTCAACAATGTCGTCAACAACAACACGACCAACAACACCACGACCAATATCGGTCAGCAGAACAATGTCGAGGTGAACCAGAACATCGTGCGGCCGGCCGCGCCGGGCGATGCCATCACCCAGGTGGTCTTGCAGATCGGCGCCCAGCTCGTGGTCAATTCCATCGGCCAGGATACCGACCGGTTCTACAATCCCCGCGAAGACGAGATTTACTACGAAAATCTCAGCAATGGCCGGGTGCGCGAAACCATCACCCGCCCCGACGGTTCGCAGATCGTGACCGTGCGCAACCGCAATGGCGACGTTCTGCGGCGCTCGCGCATCGATCCCAACGGGCGCGAATATGTGCTGGCCTGGTTCGATGAGCGCTATGACAACGACCTGATCGAATGGCGCGATCCGGGCCGGGACCTGCCGCCGCTGCGTCTCAACATTCCGGTGCGCGACTATGTGCTCGACGCCCGCTATGCCGACGAGACCCAGGTGGAGCATTTCTTCGCCCAGCCGCCGGTGGAATCGGTGGCCCGCCTCTACTCCATCGACGAGGTGAAGCGCTCGGCCCGTATCCGCGACAGCGTGCGCAAGCTCGAAGTGGGTGGCCTGACCTTCGATACCGGCAAGGCCAGCATTGCCCGCGATCAGGTAAGCGCCCTGTCCAACGTGGCCAACGCCATGCTGCAATTGCTGCGCACCAATCCCGGCGAGACCTTCCTCATCGAAGGCCATACCGACGCGGTGGGCTCGGAAATCTCCAATCTGCAGCTTTCCGACCTGCGGGCGGCGACCGTGGCGCGCATCCTCACCGACTTCTACGGCGTGCCGCCGGAGAACCTGGCCACCCAGGGCTATGGCGAGCGCTATCTCAAGATCCGCACCGAAGCGGCGGAACGCGAGAACCGGCGCGTCACCATCCGCCGCATCACGCCGCTGATTACCGTCGCCAACCGCTGATCCGATCGGCATTTAAAAATGGCCGGGCTCCTGCCCGGCCATTTGCATTTGCGCCCTGGGAAAAGGCTTATCTTGTGATCGATATTGGCGGGAACAAAACCAAACCGCTCACGTTTCCTTGACACACGATGAAACAAAGGAGCGACATCATGGCAACCCCTGATCGTGACACCGCCTATACCAATGACCCGGTGCGCACGGCCTATACGCGTGAAAGCAGCGGCACCGGCTGGTTCGTGGGCATCATCGTAGTTCTGGCCCTGCTGGCCATCGGCTACCTGGTATTCTCCGCCAATTCCGGCCCGGCCCCCACCGTCGATACCACCACGACGGCCCCGGCCCCCGCTATTCAGGCTCCGGCCGACACCATGGCCCCGGCTCCGATGACGGAAGCTCCGGCCCCGGTGACCGAACCCGCCCCGGCGACGACGCCGGCTCCGGCGGTCGAAACCGCCCCGGCGACCCCTGTGACCCCTGCCCCCGAGGCTCCGGCTCCCGCCGCTACCCCCGGCGCGTAAGCCTGATCTTCAGCCTCCCAATGCCATCGTCCTCCCCGATGCGCATTGCCCAGACCCCGGCTCCTGCCGGGGTCTTTCCGTTCGGCTATTTGCCCGAGCGCCGGATCGTCTTGATCGCCAGCGGCGGCAGGCCCGACTTCTCCGATATGGCCCGGTCCTGCTCCTCGATGGCGGCGCGGGCCGGCTCGTCGCCGTCCAGCCCACCCAGGATATTGGCATCGACGCGGCGATTGGAGCGCTGGCTGCCATCCTCATAGATCACATCGAACATGACGAATTCGGTCCGGGCTGTGGGTTTCTTTGCCATCATGAATCTCCTTCTGGACAACGTGCCGCCACGGCCGGTCCCGGGGGAACCGGCGGGCGGGCGGAATAGGGAAGTTGCAGCGTCTTGCCGCCAGGGGCGCAAGACGCAAGGCACAGCGCCCGGCGTCTAGCGGAAGATCGCGTCGCCCTGCTCGTTGATGATCTGGCGGCCCTTGGAAAGCGCCAGCGCCACCAGATCCTCGCGCGAGGCCATGCGGTCGGCGCGCACGAAACGATAGGTCCTGAGTTCGCCCTCGATGAGCTTCTCAATGGTGCCGGCCAGTTGCAATTCGCTGCCGGCCTTCATCTCGATGGCCTTGATGAGATAGCCATTATAGCTCTCCTCACCCAGCACCTTGTCGCCTTCCGGCTCGGCATTGGCGGCGGCGCCGCCACCGAACAGCTTCTTGAAGAACGACATGGTGGAACTCCTTTTCCAGTCAGCGCCGGCGGCGCAGGGGCGGCGGCAGAACAAGCTCGCCCCGCTTTTCCATTTCCTCGCGCAGCCAGAGCGGCGAGAGATCGAAGTGGTTCGGCCAGGTCGGAACGCCATTGGCCAAGCCGACCGTGCCAAAGAAGCGCCGGTCGCGCAACGGCTCCGTGCCCTCGCCGCGCTCCCCGATCATCGGAGCGGCGTCGAACGTGCCCGACGCCCCGTCGGAAAACGTCACCACCAGCTTGAACGGCACGATGGCGCGGATGGCGGTGACCTTGAGGCGGGCAGGCTTATCGGTCATGCGCGCCCCAGGGCCCCGTATTCGAGCGGCGGAATTCCGCCGCTCCGTGTCAATTGTCGAGGAAACTGCGCAGCTTGCGGCTGCGGCTGGGATGCTTGAGCTTGCGCAGCGCCTTGGCCTCGATCTGGCGGATGCGCTCGCGCGTCACGCTGAACTGCTGGCCCACTTCTTCAAGCGTGTGATCGGTGTTCATGCCGATGCCGAAACGCATGCGCAGCACGCGCTCCTCGCGCGGCGTCAGCGAGGCCAGCACGCGCGTGGTGGTTTCGCGCAGATTGGACTGGATCGCCGCATCGATCGGCTGGATCGCATTCACGTCCTGGATGAAATCGC
>NZ_JAUCDN010000368.1:0-3033 GCF_034675085.1 Devosia sp. | reverse complement strand
CTATCAGGCCGATGGCTCGAACCTTTTGGTCAATACCGATGCGGGCGTGACCATCACCAGCTATGCCGACCTCCTGAACCCCGAATACAAGGGCAAGATCGCCTTTGGCGACCCGATGAACTCCTCCTCAGCCTTCGCCCAGCTCACCAATATGCTCAAGGCCGTGGGCGGCGACTATGAATCGGAAAAGGGCTGGGACTATGTGCGCGACCTGGTCGTGCAGCTCGACGGCATTTCCATCGGTTCCTCCAGCCAGGTGGCCAAGGACGTGGCCAGCGGCGAATATGTGGTGGCGCTGACCTATGAGCCGCTTTCGCTCAACTTCGTGCGCAGCGGCCAGCCCGTGGAAATCGTCTATCCGGCCGAAGGCGCCGCCTTCCTGCCCGCCACCATCCAGCTGATCAAGGGCGGCCCCAACTCCGAGGCGGGCAAGGCCTTCATCGACTTCATCATTTCCGAGCAGGGCCAGACCATCCTCGCCGAGGAAACCGCCGGTCGTCCGCTGCGTGACGGCGTGGTCAAGCCGGGCCTGCCGGCGCTGGCCGACATCCCCACCGTCGAGGAAGATGGGGCCTATGTCTCGGCCCATCGCGACGACATCCTGGCCAAGTACAAGGCGATCCTCGAGGCTCAGCTCTGATGATCGCTTCGGTTGACAAGGGAGCAGGACGATGACCAGCATTGCCCTGCGTTCGCTGCGCAAGGAATATGGCAACCAGGTCGCGATCCCCGATCTCGACCTGGATATCGGCGAAGGCGAGTTCTTCACGCTGCTCGGACCCTCCGGCTGCGGCAAGACCACGTTGCTGCGCATGATTGCCGGCTTTAATTCCATCGAATCCGGGACGATTTCCTTCGACGGGGTGGTGATCAACGACCGATCCCCCTCCGCGCGCAATATCGGCATGGTGTTCCAGAGCTATGCTTTGTTTCCCCATATGAGCGCGGGAAAGAATGTCGGGTTCGGGTTGCAGACCCGCAATGTCAACCGGGCCGAGAGCGAGCGGCGCGTCGCCGAGGCGCTCGAGGCGGTGCATATGGCGCACCTCAAGGACAGGCTTCCCGGCGCAATGTCGGGAGGCCAGCAGCAGCGCATCGCGCTGGCGCGGGCGCTGGTCATCCAGCCCGCCGTTTTGCTGATGGACGAGCCGCTCTCCAATCTCGACGCCAAGCTGCGCGTCGAGATGCGCGAAACCATCCGCGAGGCCCAGCGCGAGGCGGGTATAACCACGGTCTACGTTACCCATGACCAGGAAGAGGCGATGGCGGTGTCCGACCGCATCGCGGTGATGAATCTGGGCGTGGTGCAGCAGGTGGGCTCGCCCGAGGACATCTACCGCTTCCCGGCCAATCGGTTTGTCGCCGAATTCATCGGCAAGACCAACCTGCTCGAGCGCGAGCTGCGCCGGCAGGACGGCAAGGCCATGCTCGATCTGGGCGACGGCGTTACGGTCGACGTGACCGCCATGGTCGCACCGGACGCGGCCGGGCGCGTGCAGGTCTCGGTGCGCCCCGAGGCGGTGGAAGTGGCCGAGACCGGCCTTGTGGCGGAGCTGATCGACGAGACCTTCCTGGGCTCGCATTCGCAGGTGCGCGTGCTGCTGGGCTCGGGCGAAACCATCGAGTTCCTGCAATTTGCCCGCCGGGCCGCCCGCTGGGAGCGCGGCGAGAAGATCCGCCTGCGACTCGACACCGACATGCTGACCTTTTTCGACGCGGCAAGCGGGGTATCGATCATGCGCGGAGCGGCGGCGTGAACGAGACCACCAATCGCTATGACGGGTGGACGGCCATAGCGGTCATGCTGACCGGGGGCTATCTGCTGATGGTCATCTGGCCGCTGATGCTGGTGCTGTTCAACAGCGTCACCGGCCCCGAAGGCTTCTCGCTGGACGGCTTCACCACCTTCTTCTCTTCGCGCCTCTATTACGGCACGCTAATGAACTCGATGGTGGTGACGGTTTGCGTGACGCTGCTGGCGCTCGTCATCGCCTTCCCGCTTGCCTATTTCATGACCATGTTCCGCGTGCGCGGCAACCGCACGGTGCAGATCCTGATCCTGGCCTCGATGATGTCGCCGCCCTTTATCGGCGCCTATTCCTGGATCCTGCTGCTGGGCAATAACGGCATGATCACCCGGCTGGTCCAAGACCTGATCGGGGTCAAGCCGCCCAGCATTTACGGCTTTGCCGGCATCGTGCTGGTGCTGACGCTGCAATTGGTGCCGCTGATCTTCACCTATCTGATGGGCGCCTGGCGCACCATCGACGTCTCGCTGCTCGAAGCGGCCGAAAGCATGGGGGTGACCGGCGCGCGCCGGGCGCTCAAGATCATCGCCCCGCTGCTCTGGCCCACAATTCTCGCCGGGAGCCTGCTGGTCTTCGTGCGCGCCTTCGCCGATTTCGGCACGCCCATGCTGATCGGGCAGGGCTTCCGCACCGTGCCGGTCTTGATCTACTCGTCCTTCGTGGGCGAGGTGAGCATCGACAAGAGCTTTGCGTCCGCCGTGGCGGTGATCGTCATCGTGGTGACGCTGCTGGTGTTCCTCATCCAGAAATATCTGGCCGGGCGGCAGAAATTCACCATGTCGGCGCTGCGCAGCATCGAGCCGCGCCCGCTGACCGGCTGGAGCAATTTCGGCGTGCACGCCTATGTCTACGGGTTCCTGGTGCTGGCGCTGGCGCCGCTGGTCGTGGTGGTGGTCAGCTCGTTCCGCAACACGCTGTACGGCCAGTTCGTCGCCGGCTGGTCCCTCGAGAACTATCTCGATTCCCAGCGCGATATCTGGCGCTATGTCGGCAACACCTTCAGCATCGGGCTAACGGCGCTGGTCATCCTGGTGGTGATTGCCGTGCTGGTCGCCTATCTGGTGGTGCGACGCAAGGGCATGCTCAGCGATGCGCTCGATACCATGACCATGGTGCCCTATGTGGTGCCGGGGCTGGTGATCGGCATCGCGCTGGTGACCGCCTTCAGCCAGCGCCCGTTCCTGCTCACGGGCACTTTCGCCATCATGGTGCTGGCGCTGACCAT
>NZ_JAUCDN010000367.1:0-3042 GCF_034675085.1 Devosia sp. | reverse complement strand
TGGGGGAAATCTGGTGGCAGGCCATCGAGGACATCATCGCCCGCCAGGAGGCCATTGCCCTGACGGTGAAGGGCGAGACCGATTATCTCGATACCCGCACCACCGGGGAAAAGCGGGCCGCATTCGAGCGTGTGTACTGGCTGATGCGCAAGATACCCGAGGCCGAGCGCCTCGCCTTCCTGCGCGGCTTTGCCGAATCCTATGGCTATGATTTGGGCCGGCAATGCCGCGATCTCATCATGGACTGGCAGGAGTTGCGCGGCTTTGCCGATGAGCCGCTATGCACCCTGGGCGCTCATACCGTGCATCATTATGAATTGGCCAAGCTGCCCATCGACGAGGCGCGCAATGAAATGGCGCAGTCGGTGGATATCCTGGCGGCGCAATTCGGTCAGCGGCCGGCGCATTTCTCCTACCCGCTGGGCGGGCCGCTTTCGGCCGGTCCGCGCGAGTTCGATCTGGCACGCGAGATCGGCTTCCGCTCGGCGGTGACGACACGCCCTGGCGGGCTTTATCCCGTGCACGCGCAAAACCCTCACGCGCTGCCGCGCGTTTCGCTCAACGGCTTTTTCCAGTCGCGCCGCTATGTCGACGTTTTCGCCTCGGGCGGGCTCTTTACCGCTCTGGGCAAGGTCAGCGGCTGATCCTTATTCGTCGGGCCGCGACATCCAGCGCACGATGGGCATGGCCGGCAAGACCCAGCCCATGCCGGCGACGATGAAATAGGGCATCAGCACCCAGATGGGCAGGCCGGGCGGAAAGAGCAGGTAGAGGGCAGTGGCCAGGCCGGACCTGAGCACGCTGGAGCCAATCAGGCCCAACAGGCCCACGAGCTTGCGATTTCGCTGTTTCATATGCGGCAACGCGCCTATTGCGGGACGATGCCAAGCGGCATACCACTCCCGTTCGCCCACCGACACCGGGAAACTGCCGTGACCACCATGCAAAATGCCGCAATGAGCCAGACCAGCCTCGCCAGCGACCGGCTGCGCCCGGTGCGCATCTGGCTTTACAGCCTGGCGGCCTTCGTTTTGCTCATCGTGGTGGTGGGCGGCATTACCCGGCTGACCGATTCGGGACTGTCCATCACTAGTTGGAAGCCGATCTCGGGCACTATCCCGCCGCTCAACGATGCGGATTGGCACGCCGAATTCGAGGCTTACAAGCAGATCCCGCAATATCAGGTGAACAATACCTGGATGTCGCTGGACGACTTCAAATACATCTTTTTCTGGGAATGGCTGCATCGCCTGCTGGCGCGCATGCTGGGCGTGGTGTTCCTTGTGCCCTTCGCCGTCTTCCTCGTGCAGAAGCGCTTCACCGCGCAGCTGGCCTGGCCGCTGTTCGGCCTTTTCGTTCTGGGCGGCTTCCAGGGCGCGCTGGGCTGGTGGATGGTCACTTCCGGCCTCAGCGAATTGACCTCGGTGTCCCAATACCGGCTGGCCGCGCATCTGTCCGCCGCCTGCCTGCTGCTCATCGCCCTGGTGCATGTTGCCCGCTCGCTCGATCCGGTACGGGTCGAGGGCAGGGTGTCGCGCGCCGATTTCGCATGGGCGGCCGTCCTGCTTGTGCTGATCGTGCTCCAGATCGCAGCGGGCGCCTTCGTTGCGGGGCTCGATGCCGGCATGGGCTACAACACCTGGCCGCTGATGGACGGCGCCGTCATTCCCGACGGGATGGGCGTGATGCAGCCACTCTGGCGCAATTTCTTCGAGAATAATCTCACCGTGCAGTTCATCCACCGCGCCATCGCCTACCTCATCACGCTCTATGTGGCGGTGATGTGCTGGCGCCGCTGGCGGGCAGGGGGCTTTGCCGGCGTCCATGGCTGGCCGCCGCGCATCGCGATCCTGGTGCTCTTGCAGGTGGTGCTGGGCATCCTGACCCTGCTGCACGCCGTGCCGATTTCGCTGGCTGTGGGCCACCAGGCCATGGCCTTCATGCTGGCCGGCATGACCTCGGCCTACCTAGCCGATCTTCGGCGCACGGTAATATAATACCGCATTTGTAATGCATTGATTTTAAACGATAAAATCAGGCCTCTTGACGCGTGATGGAATCCCCCATACACGCAGCGCCGAACATGCTGCTTTTGTCCTTGGATGAAGGCTGCAAGCCCCAAGAAATCTAGGGAATTCAAGCAATGAGCACTTACTCGGCAAAACCGAGCGAGATTGAAAAGAAGTGGGTCCTGATCGACGCCGAAGGGCTGGTCGTGGGTCGCCTCGCCTCGATCATCGCCTCGCGCCTGCGCGGCAAGCACAAGCCGACCTTCACCCCCCATATGGACATGGGTGACAATATCATCGTCATCAATGCCGACAAGGTGAAGCTGACCGGCCGCAAGCTCGACCAGCACCGCTTCTACTGGCACACCGGCTTCCCCGGCGGTATCAAGGACCGCACGGCCCGCCAGCTGCTGGAAGGGCGCTTCCCCGAGCGCGTTCTGGAAAACGCCGTGCGCCGCATGATGCCGGGCGGTCCGCTGACCCGCGCCCAGCTCAAGAACCTCCGCGTCTATGCCGGCGCCGAGCATCCCCACGAAGCGCAGAACCCGGCCACGCTGGACGTCGCTGCGATGAACACCAAGAATGCGCGGGTGAAGTAACATGGCTGAAACCATCAACTCCCTCGAAGACCTCGGCACCACCGCCGCCGCTCCGGTCAACGCCGCTCCTGTGCACGTGCAGAAGCTCGACGCCCAGGGCCGCGCCTATGCCACCGGCAAGCGCAAGAACGCGGTCGCGCGCGTCTGGATCAAGCCCGGCAAGGGCAAGGTCACCGTCAACGGCCGCGAATTCGCCACCTATTTCGCCCGTCCGGTGCTCCAGTTGATCGTCAAGCAGCCGATCGTCGCCACCGAGCGTCTCGACCAGTATGACGTCACCGTCACCGTCGCCGGTGGTGGTCTGTCCGGTCAGGCCGGTGCCGTGCGTCACGGCATCTCCAAGGCGCTCAACTATTTCGAGCCCGCCCTGCGTCCCATCCTCAAGAAGGGTGGCTTCCTGACCCGCGACAGCCGCGTGGTGGAACGCAAGAAGT
>NZ_JAUCDN010000366.1:0-3049 GCF_034675085.1 Devosia sp. | reverse complement strand
CCACGTCCTGCACGATGCTGGCATCGCGGAAATGCCCCTCGAACAGATTGATGGAGATCTTGAGGTCCGGCATCATCTGCACCAGGTCGCCCAGGTCGAACTTGACCTGCTGCATCAGCGACAGCGTCATGGGAATGGCCAGCCCCGTCACCTCGGCGTAGTCGATGAAGGCGCCCGGCGGCACCACCTCGCCATTCCTTTTTTCCCAGCGGCACAGCACCTCGCAGCCCATGAGCTGCCCGGTGCGCAAATTGATGACCGGCTGGTAATAGGGCTTGATTTCCCCCCGCGCGATGGCCCGTTCCAGGTCGAACGCCGGCACCCGCGAGCGCCGCACATAGCTCAGCGAGAACAGCAGCATGGCGGCGCTGAGAAGGCACGCCACCACGGTGAAGCCGAAATCGAGATCGGCATAGCCGGCCCGCACCATGGCGAAGGGAATGGCATATTCCACCTTGAGCGGCATCTGCCCGGCAAAGCTCTGGTCGAATAGGAATTCCGAGCCGCCCTGGCGGCGGTCGAACGGGCCGGGGTCTCCGATGGTGAGCACACTCATGCCGGTGGTCAGCATCATGCGCAGCATCGCCCCCGGCGGCAGGAGCTGCGCCAGCACCTCGCTGCTCTGTCCCAGGAGCGGCACGAACACCGAAACCCGCCGCGTCTGGCCGAAGGCCTGCGTCACCTGCAACACCGGCATCTCCATGCCGGAGAATTTGACCACCGTGATGGTCTCGGTGCGCCCCGGCACCGGCTGCGGCGTCGAGAGCGGGGAAAAATTCACATTGCGCCCGAAGGCGTCGCAATATTGCACGCCGTCATTATTCTCCACCAGCACCTGCTTGAGGTTGAGGCTGGTTTCGATTTCGCGCTGGGCAACGGCGACGAAGGTGGGGGTGCACAGCGAGGGGCTGTCGGCCAGAATGCGCCTCAACCCGGAAACCGCATCGGTCACATTGATTTCGATTTGTGAGGCGATGGCTGCAACATTCTGCTGCGTAACCATTTTCTCCCGAACGCGAACATAGCTGTCGAGCAGATAGTCCACCGCCACGATGGGCACGAAGGCCAGCACCGCGCCCAGCAAGGTCAGGATTTGAGAATATTTGGATTTCACCCCGGAGAATCCATGTGCCGCCCTGTTATGACCTTGTTAACCGTGATGTCTTAATGAGTTGTTAAGCCCGGTTAACCACTCGCAAACCATTAGGCTCAACGCGTCTTGGGATCGTTCGCATGCTGACATTCGATTTGTGCCGCACCTCCGGGGACGCGGCGCTCTGGGCCGATTTTTTCGTCCGCAATCTCACCGACAGCTATATTTCCCACTCCGAATTGCAGTCCTCCCGCACCGGGCCCGATGGCCGATGGTCGCCGCGCATCCGGGAAGAGATCGAAAGCGAATTGCTGGCCTGCATCGCCCAGGCCGATGCCGATCGCGCCACGGCCCCGCGCTGGAATGGCGCCTTCACCTTGCGGCGCGACGACCAGCTGGCGGGCCTGGCCATGGTGCTTTATGATCGCGGCGGCCCCGCGCCCTTCGGTGTGATCGAGGACATGCTGGTCGCCACCGACCTGCGCGGCCACGGCCTCGGCAGCGCCCTGCTCGATCACGTGGTCGAGGATATGCGCCGCGCCGGGCTCCGGCAGGTGTTCCTCGAAAGCGGCATCGACAATGGCGGGGCCCACCATATGTTCGAGCGCCGCGGGTTCCGGCAGGTCTCGGTGGTCATGGCCAAGTCGCTGGAGAAGGTCGAATGATCTATTTTCTCGCCGAAAGCCTTCTGGTCGTCTTTGAATTCGCGACGCTTCTCGTCGGCCTGCTCATTGTCTACCTGATCCGCCAGCTGTCCGGGCGTCCGCCGGCCCTGGTGCGGGGCAAGCCCGCCCGCATTCGCCTGCCGGCCTATTCCTGCGCCGCCATCGCCCTGGGCACGCTTGCCCTTACCCACGCCGCCATCATCCTGTGGGGCACCCTGCCCGCCTTCCTCATCCTGATCGTCGGCCTGGCCGGCGGCGTCTGGCTCTATTTCCGCACCCTGGCCAGCCATGTCGAGGGCACGCCCATCCGCTACGTTCTGTTCGTCTGGATCACGCTGGCCATTTCCCTGGCGGCGCTGCTGGGCGTGGTCAGCTGGGGCGCCTGGCGCGCGCCGCTTCTGCTTTCCGATGGCGATTTCACCAGCCTGGCCAGCGTGGTCGCGCCGCTGGCGCAGATGGCCGGCATTCTCATCGCTGCGCTCGGCGTGGTGGTGGCCAATATCTTCACCTCCCAGCAGGAGCAGAAGGCGGCGTCCCGCTCGATCTATCAAAAGCTCGAATTCGGCGCCATCGAGCTGTTCCGCTTCGAAAAGGACCACGCCGATCTGGTGGATATCCTCTGGTTCAGCGATGGCCCGCCCAAGCTGAGCGCGCAGCAGGCCCACCATTTCGAGCAATATGTCTGCCAATATCTCAACCTGTTCGAAATGGCCGTGCGCCTGCGCATCGACAGGGTGATGCCGCCCGACGTCTTTGCCAGCTGGGTGCCCTGGATGTACGAGATCTGCGCGCTCGACAGTTTCGCCTGGCTGTGGCGGGATGGCCTGCGCACCCATTACGTGCGCGCCTTCCGCGAGCTGATCGACACCGGCATCGAGCTTGCCGCCGTGGATGAAGACGAGAGCGGCCTCAGCGCCACCGCCGAGAAATTCTACGCCGCCGCCGCCCGGGTCGCAGGCTCCGGCAAGGACTGCCAGCATGTCCACCGCTGGCTCGCCGAAGCCCGCCGCGCCAATGCCGAGCCCGCCGCCCGCTAGAGCGTTTCCAGCAAACGTGGGAACGGCTTTGCGGTTCGGAAACGCGATGAAACAAAGACTTAGATCATTTTCAGCGTTTCGACTAAGTGCTGAAATGATCTAAAGCGCCGGCCCTGAAAAAACGCCAGGCGCCGCTCGCATTTCTGCAAGGGCGCCCGGCGTTTTGCTGTTGGAACGGCTTACTTCTGTACGTTGAGCCTGATGCTCAATTCGCGCAATTGCTTGGCCGAGGCCTGGCTGGGCGCGCCCATCAG
>NZ_JAUCDN010000365.1:0-3072 GCF_034675085.1 Devosia sp. | reverse complement strand
GCCAATGCCCTGCCCATCCCCCTCACCATCGTCCCCGGCCGCATGACCGACGAGGAAATCATCGCCATCTGCTGACGGGAGCGGGAAGCAGCCATGCCGCTTTTCCCCTTGCATCCCGCCGGCAAAGGACTATTTTAGAAGCGTTCTAATCGTAAGCTCCAGCCGATCGCAAACCCAGGCGCGAAGATGTTCATCCAGACCGAAGCCACGCCCAATCCCGCCACCCTCAAATTCCTGCCGGGGCGCGATGTGCTGGTGGGCGAGCCGCGCGATTTCCGCAGCCTCGAGGCCGCGGCCAGCTCCCCCCTGGCGCAGAGCCTGTTCGGCATCTCCGGGGTCACCGGGGTCTTCCTCGGCGCCGATTTCATCTCGGTCACCAAGGACGACACCAACTGGGCCCATATCAAGCCGGCCATTCTCGGCGTCATCATGGACCATTTCCTCGCCGGCAAGCCGGTGATCGTCGAGGACGCTGGGGATAACGGCGTCTTTGACGAGGTTGAGGAATTCTTCGACGACGCCGACAGCGAGACGGTGGAAGTCATCAAGGAATTGCTGGCCACCCGCGTGCGCCCGGCCGTGGCCATGGATGGCGGCGACATCATCTTCAAGGGTTTCCGCGAGGGCACGGTCTTCCTGCATATGCAGGGCGCGTGCTCGGGTTGCCCCTCCTCCACCGCTACGCTCAAGAGTGGCATCGAAAACCTGCTCCGCCATTTCGTCCCCGGTGTCGAGACCGTGCAGCAGGTCTGATCCCCACATCCAGTTTAGCAGCAAGCCAGGGGCCGGGTATAAATACCCGGCCCCTTGTTTTTAATGCGTTTCACCTTTGATCCGCGACGGTCTTTCGTCCCCTCTCCCCCCGGGGAGAGGGGACGAAGAAGCCGATGGTTTGGCTAGCGGGAAACGCTTCAGGACGCCGCCGCCTTTTGTTCGGGGGTGCGCTGGTCGGTGATGGCCAGGGGCTCGGCGGTGCTTTCGCTATTGCGGCGGCGGATGCGCAGCCGCTTGATGCGCCGGCTGTCGGCGGCCAGGATTTCGAATTCGAAGCCGTTAAGCTTGTCCACCCGCTCGCCCCGCTTGGGCACGTGGCCGGCCAGGTCGAACACCAGCCCGCCTATGGTTTCCACCTCGTCGGCATATTCGCCAGGGTCGAAATCGGGGCCGATCAACGAGCGCACATCGCTCAGCTCGGCCCGTGCATCGGCGATGAAGGTGTCGGCGCCGACCTTGCGGATCAGGGCGGCGGCCAGCTCGTCATGCTCGTCCTCGATCTCGCCCACAACCGCTTCGAGCAGGTCCTCGATGGTCACCAGGCCATCGGTGCCGCCATATTCGTCGACCACGATGGCCATGTGGGTGCGGCTGGCGCGCATGGATTGCAGCAGGTCCCCCACCGGCATGAAGGTGGGCACGAACATGACCTTGCGCATGAGATCGAGCCGGGTGACCTTCTGCTTGAGCACGCTGGAGACGAGCTTGACCGGAACGTCCTTTTCCGGATCGGTCACCGGTTCGGTGATCTTGGACAGGGCATCCTTGACGTGGATGAAGCCCAGTATGTTGTCGAGATTGTCGTCATAGACCGGCAGGCGCGAATGATGAACCTGGCGGAAGCGGGCGATCAGCGTGCCCAGATTGACATCGGCGTCCACCGCCTGGATGTCGCTGCGCTCGACCATGACGTCGTCGACCGAGATATTGGAGAGCTTGAGCACGTTTTGCAGGATGGTGCGCTCGCTCTCGGAGAAGTCGGCGGTTTCCGCGCTTCCCTGGTCTTCCAGCGCGACCTGCAAATCGTCCCGCAGGGAAACCGTGCCCCGGGTCAGAAGCGCCTTGAGCCGGTTCCAGAGGGATGGCCCCCGTGCGGGCACGGAGGCGGTGCTAGAGGGAGGCTCGGCATTGGCGGGCGCCGAGGGACCCAGACTGTCGCTATCGCTCATCATGTTTCGCCGCGCCAAAGGCGGCATTTTGTCCTCGAATGAGAAAGATGGTGTTCAATATAGGGGCCCGGGCCTAATCGGCATAGGGGTCGGCGATACCCAATCTGGCCAATATGCGCGTTTCCAGCCCCTCCATCTCGGTCGCCTCGGCGTCCTCGAGATGGTCGTAACCCAGGATATGCAGGAATCCATGCACCACCAGATGGGTGAAATGGTCGGCAAAGCTCTTGCCCAGCTCCGCCGCTTCCCGCTCCAGCGTCTCGCGCGCCAGGCTGATATCGCCCAGAAGGCCCGCGACCGGGCCGAAGGGTTCGATCTGGGGAAAGCTCAGCACATTGGTGGAGGCGTCCTTGCCCCGCCACTCGCGATTGAGCTGCTGCTGCTCGCCATCATCGGTCAGAAGGATCGAAAGCTCGGCCGCGCCCTTCAGCCTTGCCCCCGACTGGTCGAGGGCTTCGAGCACGGCGCGCTCGGCCAGCGCCTCAAGCCCCTCGGGCCAGGCTTCGTCATTGCGGATGACGGCGATTTCAAGCGGTATCGTCAGCGGAGTGTTCCCTTGCGGCCTTCTGCGCCAGCTTGCGCGCCGCATCGGCTTCATAGGCGCGCACGATGCGGCCCACAAGGGCGTGGCGCACCACATCCTTGTCGCCGAACCGCGACACATGCACCCCTTCCACGCCATCGAGCAGGTTGACCGCCTCGATCAGCCCCGAGCGCTCTCCGCGCGGCAGGTCGACCTGGGTGGGATCGCCGGTGACGATCATCTTGGAATTTTCGCCCAGCCGGGTGAGGAACATCTTCATCTGCATCGAGGTGGTGTTCTGCGCCTCGTCGAGAATGACCACGGCATTGGCCAGCGTCCGGCCGCGCATGAAGGCGAGCGGGGCCACCTCGATTATGCCCGAAGTGATGCAGCGCTCGACATTTTCCGGCTTCATCATGTCGTAGAGCGCGTCATAGAGCGGGCGCAGATAGGGATCGACCTTTTCCTTCATGTCGCCGGGCAGAAACCCCAGACGCTCGCCCGCTTCCACGGCGGGGCGGGAGAGGATGATGCGGTTGATGTCGCCGCGCTCCAGCAGGGATGCGGCAGGGGCCACGGCCAGAGAGGTCTTGCCGGTGCCGGCGG
>NZ_JAUCDN010000364.1:0-3073 GCF_034675085.1 Devosia sp. | reverse complement strand
TTCCCCTCCGCCCCTAAACTCCCAGCTACCATCCTACCTGGAGCATGCACGTGACAGACCTTCTGGTCCGCCTCTACGATCTGCCTGTCCTCGACTCCGAAGCGCGCGTCGCCGCCTCCGGTGTCGTCATCCGCCGCGCCATCGCCCCCGAAATCCATGTGGTGCTCGATTGGATCGGCCATCATTTCCATCCCGCCTGGGTCAGCGAAGCCAGCAAGGGGATGATGCAGAACCCGGTCACCACCTGGCTGGCGGTCAGGGATGGGCAATTGCTCGGCTTTGCCTGCCACGACACCACCGCCAAGGGCTTTTTCGGCCCCACCGGCGTCGATGAAGCCGCGCGCGGGCAGGGCATAGGCGAGGCGCTGCTGCTGGCCACTTTGCGCGGCATGCGCGAGGCCGGCTATGGCTATGCCATCATCGGCGATCCCGGCCCGGTCGCCTTCTACCAGAAGCGCCTCGACGCCTTCCCCATCCCCAAATCCAAGCCCGGCATCTATGCCGGCATGCTGCGCGGGGTCGATGACGGCCCCATGCCCTGATGGTGCCACTCGGCCGTGAGTTTTTCGACCGCCCGGTGGTGGACGTCGCCCGCGACCTGATCGGGGTGACGCTGCTGGTCGATGGCGTCGGCGGCCCCCTTGTCGAGGTCGAAGCCTATGATCGGGCCGATCCGGCCTCCCACAGTTTTCGGGGTCCGACGCCGCGCAATGCCGCCATGTTCGGCCCGCCCGGCCATGCCTATGTCTACCGCATCTACGGCATGCATTGGTGCCTCAATTTCGTCTGCCAGCCCGGCAGCGCCGTGCTGATCCGCGCGCTCGAACCGCTCCATGGCACGCCCCTCATGGCCGCGCGCCGGGGCAGCGTCGGCCCGCGCCAGCTTTGCGCCGGCCCCGGCCGGCTGTGCCAGGCGCTGGGCGTCGACCTCACCCAGAACGGCCTTCCGCTCGATCAAGCGCCCTTCGCGCTGCTGCCCGCCGGCGAGAGCGGCGACATCGCCACCGGACCGCGCATCGGCATCACCAAGGGGGTGGAAACGCCCTGGCGCTTCGCCCGCCCCGGCTCGCCCTTCCTCAGCAAGCCCCTGCGCTAGAGCGTTTCCAGCAAAAGTGGAAACGGTTTTGCGGTTCGGAAACGCGATAAAACAAAGACTTAGATCATTTCAACGTTTCTACTAGACGGTGAAATGATCTAGCGTTCTCTCGTTCACACTTTCCTCTTCCCCGGAACCATCCGCGCTGCGCCCCATTGGTTCGGCGAGGCCGGTGCGCGTCAACCGGACGTGGTGGAGACGGGGAACGGACATGGTTTTTCCGGTTTCCCGGTCCGGCCAACGCAATGGCAGTCGAGCCCTGGTCCCACCCGTGCCGCGCCTCGCCCTTCAAGGAGATCAGCCATGCCCCAAGGGGACAAATCCGCCTATACCGACAAGCAGAAGCGCAAGGCCGAGCATATCGAAGAAGGCTATAAAGAGCGCGGCGTTTCCGAAAAGGAAGCCGAGCGCCGCGCCTGGGCCACGGTCAACAAGGACGACGGCGGCGGCAACAAATCCGGCTCCGGCCGCGGCACCCGCACCGGCAATCCCGCTGCCCACAAGGGTGGTGAGAAGGGCGGGGCGGCCTCGGCCAGCCGCTCGGCCGCCGAGCGCTCCGCCTCCGCCAAAAAGGCCGCCGCCACCCGCAAGCGCAACGCCGAGCACCACGCCCATTAGAGCGTTTTCAGCAAAAGTGGCTACCGCTTTTGCGGTTTGAAAACGCGACCACTCAAAGCTCTAGGAGGTGCAGATGACGGACCAGGTCAATCCGCCCCAGCAGCAGCACCGTCAGCCCGGCCGTGAAACCGAGATGCATCCCAACCCCGACTACATGCCGAAATTTCCCGGCAACGGGCGGCTGGCGGGCAAGGTGGCCGTTATCACCGGCGGCGATAGTGGCATCGGGCGGGCCTGCGCCGTGCTTTTCGCCCGCGAGGGGGCCGATCTGGCGCTGGTCTATCTTGAGGAAGATGAGGATGCCCGCATCACCGAAGCGGCCGTTCGCGCCGAAGGCCAGCAGGCGCTGCTGCTGCGCGGCGACGTGTCCGACCAGCAATTTTGCGACGACGCGGTGAAAAAGACCGTCGCCCGCTTCGGCAGGCTCGACGTGCTGGTCAACAATGCCGCCGAGCAGCACCCGCGCGAAGAGGTGACCGACATCACCCCCGAGCAATTGCAAAAAACCTTTGCCACCAACATCTTCGGCTATGTCTATCTGACCCAGGCAGCGCTGCCGCATCTGAAAAAGAGCGCTGCCATCGTCAATACCGCCTCGGTCACCGCCTATCGCGGCTCGCCCGCTTTGCTCGACTATTCGGCCACCAAGGGCGCCATTGTCTCCTTCACCAGGGCGCTGTCGGGCAATCTGGCCGACAGGGGCATCCGCGTGAACGCGGTGGCGCCGGGCCCGATCTGGACGCCACTTATCCCCGCCACCTTCGATGCTGATAAAGTTGCTGCATTTGGCGCCGACCAGCCGATGAAGCGTCCAGGCCAGCCAAACGAGGTCGCCACCTGCCATCTGTTCCTGGCCTGTGACGAAAGTTCCTACCTTTCCGGTCAGGTGCTTCACCCCAATGGCGGCGAGATCGTCGGGGGATAGGGGCCGGCCGGGCGCCATGCCGCCTTGCGGCGCACCCATGGGGTGTGATTCAAGTCCGGTGTGAATACGCTCGAATCGGCATGGGATCTGTTTCAGTCGGGCGCGCTGCCGGGGCCGCGCGAACCGCTGGCGGTGCTGCGCGATATTTTCGGCCATAAGAGCTTTCGCGGCCAGCAGGAAGATGTGGTCGCCCATGTCGTCGGCGGGGGCGACGCGGTGGTGCTTTTCCCCACCGGCGCGGGAAAATCCCTTTGCTATCAAGTCCCTGCCATCTGCCGGCCCGGCGTCGGCATCGTCATTTCGCCGCTCATCGCCCTGATGCGCGACCAGGTCGAGGCGCTGCGCCAGGCCGGCGTCGCGGCGGCGGCGCTCAATTCCGCCCTCAGCGCCGAGGAAGCCGCCGACGTGCGGCGCAGGCTGCGCAATGGCGACCT
>NZ_JAUCDN010000363.1:0-3119 GCF_034675085.1 Devosia sp. | reverse complement strand
AGACCGGCCCCGACACCATCGAGATCCAGGGCTGCCAATTGCTGATCCTGTGCGAGACGCTGGTCTTCAACCGCGTTTGACGAGGCCGTTTCCAGGAAAAGTGGATACCGGTTTTCCGCCTCGGAAACGCGATAAAACAAAGGCCTGGATCATCTTGCCGTTTCCACGAAACGGTAAGATGATCCAAAAAGCCCGGCTCATCGCCGGGCTTTTTGCATTCAGCACACGCTTGCGACGCGCTCCTTGATGGTGGCGAGCACCGCGTCACCCGGCTTTTTCCACCAATTGTCCTGGGAAAAGATTTCCACTTCCTGCGGCCCGAAAAAACCGGCCGCCTCGATCATGGCGCGGATGCCCTTGAGGTCGATCACGCCGTCGCCCATCATGCCGCGATCGAGCAGCATGTCCTTTGTCGGCACCAGCCAGTCGCAGATATGGTGGGCGAAGATGCGCTTCATCCGCCCCGCCCGCGCGATGGCCTGCGCCAGGTTGGGGTCCCACCAGACATGGTAGACGTCGATGGCGACGCCGACGGTCTCGCCCAGCGTCTCGCAGATGTCGAGCGCCTGGTCGATGGTGTTCACGCAGGCCCGGTCCGCCGCATACATGGGATGCAGCGGCTCGATGGCAATTCTGACGCCGGAGGCGCGGGCATGGGGCAGCATGGCGGCAATGCCGTCGCTCACCATCTGCCGGGCGCCGGCAATATCCTTGCTGGCGCCGGGCAGGCCGCCCACCACCAGCACCAGGCAATCGGCATTGAGCGCCGCCGCCTCGTCGATGGCGCGCAGATTGTCGTCGATATTGGCCTGTCGGCCCGCCGGCGTTTCGGCCGGAAACATGCCGCCCCGGCAGACGCCGGTCACTTGCAGGCCATTGGCCTTGACGATGCGGGCCGCTTCATCGAGCCCGATGGCGGCGATCTGGTCGCGCCAGGGCGAAATGGCGGTGATGCCGGCGCGCAGGCACCCATCCACCGCCTCGGCAAAGCCCCATTGCTGGCGGGTGGTCGCCAGGTTGAGCGAAATTGCGCGCTCCATGCTCATGCCTGCACTCCATGCACCGCCAGAACCCGCGCCATGCGCTGAGCCGCCAGCTCGGGATCGGCCAATACCCGCGCCTTGTCGGCCAGGCGGAACAGTTCGCTGAGATGTTGCAGCGAGCGGGTCGACTGCTGGCCGCCGATCATGGCGAAATGGTCCTGCAAGCCGTTGAGATAGGCCAGGAACACCACGCCGGTCTTGTAGAAGCGCGTGGGGGCCGCAAAGATATGCCGCGAGAGCGGCACGGTGGGCTCGAGAATATCGAAGAATTCCTTGCTGTCGCCACGCCCCAGCGCCGCCAGCCCGGCCGAGGCCGCCGGGGCGATGGCGTCGAAAATGCCCAGCAGAGCGTGGGAATAGCCCTGATCGTCGCCGGCGATCAGCTCGGCATAGTTGAAATCGTCGCCGGTATACATCTTCACCGAGGCCGGCAGGCGCCGGCGCATGGCGATTTCCTTTTCCGCCGAGAGCAGCGAAATCTTGATGCCGTCGACCTTGTCTTCATTGGCGACGATGACATCCAGGCACACATCCATGGCCGCGTCATGGTCGATATTGCCCCAATAGCCTTGCAGGGCCGGGTCGAACATTTCGCCCAGCCAGTGCAGGATGACCGGCTGCTTCACCTGCGAGAGGATGCGGCCATAGACCCTTGCATAATCGTCCGGGCTTTTGGCCGCCGCCGCCAGGGCGCGGCTCGCCATCAGGATGACGCGCCCGCCTTCGCCCTCGACGAAGCCCACCTGCTCCTCATAGGCGGCGATGATCGCGTCGATCCCCACCTCGGGGCCGGGGGCAAGGTGATCGGTGCCCGCGCCATAGGCGATGAGGCTGTCGACGCGCGTGCGGGCCTCGGCCTGCGCCCGGCGGATCAGTTCCTTGGCTTCGACCCAGCCCAGCCCCATGCCGCGCTGCGCCGTGTCCATGGCCTCGGCCACGCCCAGCCCCAGATCCCACATGCGGTGGCGGAATTTGAGCGTCGTCTCCCAGTCGATCGCCGGGGTCAGCCAGGGGTCGTTCCCCGCCAGCGGATCGGCCACCACATGCGCCGCCGCATAGGCGATGCGCGGAAAATCGCTGGCCTTGAATTTCACGAAGGGAATGGGATCGCCGCTCAGCCTGTAGGGCGTGATCGAACGATCGGGGTTGGGCAGGTTGATGGTCGGCATGGGTGGTCGTCCTCGAAATCTCAACATCTGCGGTGTCATCCCGGCGCAGGCCGGGATCCATGTCCGTATTCCGCCCCGCCATCAGGCTTGGGGATGATCTTCAGCATGGATTCCGGCCTGCGCCGGAATGACACCGTGAAGGGAAGGGCTCCGTGCCCTCAAAAATCCAGCTTCGGAACATCCAGCCAGCGGCGCTCCTGCCAGCTTTTCAGGCCCAGCTCGGCCAGCTGCACGCCCTTGGCGCCCGCTTCCAGCCCATACTCCCAGGGCGCGTCCTCGGCCACATGGCGCAGGAACATTTCCCACTGCGCCTTGAAGCCATTGTCCACCGGCCAGTTATCGGGAACCTCTTCCCAATCCTCGAAGAAATTCATCGTTTGTGGCTGGTCGGGATTCCACACCGGCTTGGGGGTGTTGACGCGATGCTGGCTCCAGCATTTGTGCAGGCCCGCCACCGCCGAGCCATGCGTGCCATCGACATGGAAGGTGACGAGGTCGTCGCGGCGCACGCGCGTGGTCCAGCTCGAATTGATCTGGGCGATCACCCCGCCCTCCAGCTCGAACGTGGCATAGGCGGCGTCATCGGTGTCGCAATCGAACACCTTGCCCTTCTCGTCGACGCGCTGGGGGATATGGGTGGCGCCCAGGCAGGATACGGCCTTCACCTCGCCGAACAGATTGTCCATCACATAGCGCCAGTGGCACAGCATATCCAGGATGATGCCGCCGCCATCCTTCTTGCGATAGTTCCAGCTCGGGCGCTGCGCCTTCTGCCAGTCGCCCTCGAACACCCAATAGCCGAACTCGCCGCGCACCGACAAAATCTTGCCGAAAAAGCCGCTGTCGCGCAGCATCTTGAGCTTCAAAAGGCCGGGCAGGAACAGCTTGTCCTGCACCACGCCATGCT
>NZ_JAUCDN010000362.1:0-3120 GCF_034675085.1 Devosia sp. | reverse complement strand
GGCAGTTTCGTGGCGGCGGCGGGGCGGCTCAATGTGACGCAGACGGCGGTCAGCGCGCGGGTGCATGCGCTGGAAGAGCAATTGGGGCGGCGGCTTTTCATCCGCAACAAGTCGGGTGCGCGGCTGACGCCGGCAGGGGAGCGCTTCGTGCGTCATGCCACCACGCTGGTGCAGGTGTGGGACCGGGCGCGCCAGCAGGTGGGTTTGCCTTTGGGGCGGGTGGATATCGCCAGCGTCGGCGCCGAGATCAGCCTGTGGAACCCGGTCCTGGTCGAGTGGTTGGTGTGGATGAAGCGGGAAGCGCCCGACATCGCCCTGCGCGGCGAAGTCGATACGCCCGGACGCCTGCTGGAGGGAGTGCAGACCGGCTCGCTCGACATGGCGCTGCTCTACGATCCCCCGCGCCAGGCCAGCGGGACGGTCGCCGAATTGCTGGCCGAGGAAAAGCTGGTGATGGTCACCACCACACCGGGGGGCGATGCCGGGGCGCCTGAAGACTACATCCATGTCGATTGGGGACCGGCCTTTGCGGCCAGCCATCAGGCGGCCTATCCGCGCATGGCCAGCCCCGGCGTCTTCATTTCCCATGGCCCTTTGGCGCTGCGCTATCTGTTGCGCGTCGGCGGGGCGGGTTATTTCCGGCTCAGCGCCGTGCAGCCGCATCTGGCGGCGCGGGAATTATGGCGCGTGCCCGATGCGCCGGAATTTTCCTATTCGGTGCATATGGTTTATTCGAGCCGTACCGAAACGGCGCTTATCGATCGGATGCGGACAGGATTTCGGGCCTGTCTGGCTGTGCCGGCGCCGGCTTCGCCAGGCGACGCTGTTGCAGGGTAAGGAACTGCCTTAGCTGGCTGAGAAGCTGGCGCAGGTCCGTTTCGGGCAGGCGAGCGATTATGGCGTCGAGGCGTGCCTGCATGGCCCCGAGCAGGGTAGGCAGCGTCTGCACTTGAGATGTCGGGTTGTCCTTGTCGGGTGCGAGCGCCAGAAGCCAGCCGGCATAGGCCTGCGCCTCGTGGCCGAAAGGCGGGGCATCAAAGGCATGTTGCTCGGCATGGTCAGCCAGCGCCAGATGCACGGCCTGCTGCAGATCGCTGGCCAGGGCGTCGCAAGTGGCGGCGAACTCCCCTGGCTCGGGATTACCCATATAGGCGTGGTTGAATTCTCCGGCATAGCAGACCGGTGAACTGGTTTCGGCCGCGTTGCCGGCGTCTGGCGTTGCGAGCAGGGCGCGGGCCTGCTCCATCAGGGCGGCCATACGGGCGCCAGCGGGTGGAATGGCCTCGATCTTGCCGATGCCAGTGCCGGCATAAAGCGCCATGAGGGCGAAATCGCCGGTCATGGAGCGCAGGGGTGAGTCGGTGCTGAAGAGATGGATCGGCCGGCCTTCCTCGTCACCGATGACGCGGCGCGGGCCTCCGTCGCCCCGGCCGAAAAGCCCGCCGGTGACGCTGCTCCTGATGACGCGCACCGGCGCGCCGATTGGCCAGTTGATGTGGAAGATGTCGGTGAGCACGGTATCGCCGGCCTGTGCTTCGAGCAGACGTTGCTTGTGATAGGGGTGGGCGAAGGCTTCCTGGGTGGCCATCAGCGCTGTGCCCAGCACGATCCCATCCGCTCCCAGCGCGCGGGCTACAACCAGGTCGCCGCCACTGGCCAATCCTCCCGCCGCCAGAACTGGTCGACCTACTGCCGCGACCACCTCGGGCAGCAGTTCGGCCAGGCGCCGTGTGCCGCGCACATGCCCGCCGGCTTCGCGGCCTTGCGCGATGATGATGTCGACGCCGGCGCGTTCGGCCGCGATGGCCTCATCCACCGAACCGACCTGCCAGCACACGACCATGCCGGCGTCCCGGCACCGGGCGACGATGGCTGGGTCGATATCCCAGAAAAGGCCGATCACCGGCACTTGCAGGCGAATGCAGGCGGCCAGTTGTGCCTCGAGAAGCTCGGCGGGCGTGGCCGCAGGGATCAGATTGACACCGAAACGGGTGTGACCCAATGCGCGCAGGGCGGCCACCTCGCTCTCGATGAGCGCAACGGGCTCGCGCACCATGCCCAGAAAGCCGAAGCCGCCCGCCTCGGTCACTGCCGCCACCAGTTCGTGGCGGGCGACGCCCCCCATGCCGGCCAGCACCAGGGGCACACGGCAGCCCAGAAGGCGGCAGGCGGCGGTATCGGCCAGATCAATCATCGGAAGGCTTGTCCTGCATATAGCTTAGCAGCACCTGGGCCTGGTTGTGCTCCGTGTCGCGCGCGGCGTAAAGCAGGGTCACGGGGCCGCTGGCGGAGAGTTTTTCGAGCTGCGCCACGGCTTGGGTGTTTTCCGCCAGCTCCTTGCGATAGCGCTGGGTAAATTCCATCCAGCGCTCGGGCTGATGGTTGAACCAGTGGCGCAGATCGGTGCTGGGGGCGATGGATTTGAGCCAGAGGTCGATACCGGCCTCCTGCTTTGACAGGCCCCGTGGCCAGAGCCGGTCGACCAGCACCCTGGTGCCATCGCCGGCATCGCTGGGGTCGTAGATCCGCTTGAGGCGCCATTGCGGCGTCGGGCTCATTCTTCCGGCTCGGTCGTCACCAGCCGCCACACCGGGTCGGCTGCGTTCATGTTACGCTCGAAAGTCCATATTTCGGGCATGTCGACCACGCGCAGCGGATCGCCCAGCAGCACGGCGCCCATGCTGTTGCGCAGCACGGAAACCATCTGCCCGACAATGCGCACATCGATCCAGGCCATTTCGCCTTCCATTGCGCCGTCGACAATATCGAGGCCGGCAAGGCCGATAAAGGTCACTGTCAGCTTTTCGCCACGCTGCCGACGTTCGGCGATGGCGCCGGAAAAATCGACCGCCAGCTCGTCGCCGAGAAGATAGCGGACCGGCTCCAGATCGCCTGTGGCAAAGGCGGTAACCACCAGTTCATAGGTTTCGCCGGCGCCCTTTAGAAAGGTTTCGGCATTGCGCTGCGGGCTGCGGGCAAGAATGTCGGTCAGGGGCGAGGGCAACGTCCCGGCCGCCTCATTGGGGCCCGATGGCGCGGGACCATAGGTGGGCGCTTCGGGATAAAAATCGCTCCAGCGCCGCATATCGAGGGCGTCGGCGACTTCGCGTGCCTTCCAGC
>NZ_JAUCDN010000361.1:0-3133 GCF_034675085.1 Devosia sp. | reverse complement strand
ACGCGCGTGACCTTGGCGAGATAGATATTGCCGCGCAACTGGCGGCGGGTCGCCGATTCGAAGTCGAATTCTTCGAGCCTGTTACCTGCGGTGACGACGATCCGTGTTTCTTCCGGGTGGATGGCATCCACCAGCATTCTCTTGGTAGCCATGAAAATGAACTCCGCGCGCTCGCGCGCCGACAGGTCCAGCCCGGAAAACCGGCCTGCTTGCTGTGGCGCTGTGCGAGGCGAATGTGTTGTAGAGGGTGGCGCGCGAAAGCTCTGCCTTGGGCGCGCCGGCAATAACGGTCAAGGCCGGCCCGGGCAGCATGGCAAAACGGCAATCGGCATATTCGATCGCGTCGCGTTTTGTCCGCCTGCGGGCCATCTGACCTCTTCCTTTTGGGCCGCCGCGCATCCCTGGGGATGCATGGCAGCCGTCCGGCCTTCGGGGAGGGCCGAAAAACTTCTGTGAGGCGAAGGATTTGCCGCTTCCGAACCGTGCCGGGGATACGTCATCGTTCCCTTGGCCGGCTCCTTCCCGCACCGTTTTCGTTGGCGCTGGGGCGACACAAACAGGTTCAACGGGAAGCATGCGCCTCACCTCTAGCGTGTAGGGATGTTGCGACCAATTGGCAACAGGAAAGTCAATTTCCGTTCCCACTACGCGCTTTATCTAGGAAGGGCATGGCGCTCATCCAAGGGGAAAGCGCCGCCTCGCGCCCTCCATTCTTGGCCCATCGGCAAAATCAGCGCATAAGAGCCGGCGCGCCGCAGAATCGCCACGAGGCTCGGTCAGGCGCTTCGTGCTGGAAAACAGGGGCCGCTCGCGTTTTGTTGACTCTCCGCCATCTGGCCATCGTGCCGCTGCTCGTGCTCATGGCCGGCTTCTTCTCCCTTTGCCTGGCGCAGGAAGAGGCGGCCCCCGCGCCGCCGCCCGCGCTCGGCCTGCCCAATGTCATCGATCTGCGCGTCTCGGCCACGCCCGAGCGGGCGCGCCTGGTCATCGATCTGGCCGGGCGCACTGAATTTGCCCTGGTCTCGCTGGCCGAGCCCGATCGTCTGGCCATCGATGTGCGCGCCGCCACCTTCACCGTGCCCGAGCCGGCGGGCAAGCCGGCCGGGGAGGGGGTGATCGCCGATTACGCCATGGAGCAGGCCGCGCCCGACAGGGTGCGCACCACGCTCACCCTTTCGGCCCCGGCGCAGGTGCAGCAGGCCTATGTGCTCGATGCCTTCGAGGGCCAGCCGGCCCGGCTGGTGGTCGACATCATTCCCGCCACCGCCGAGGAATTTGCCGCCAATGTGGCGCGCGACCTTGAAGCGGCCGGCGCCATCGTTGCCGCCGAGCCCACCCCGGCCGGCGGCTCAGAACTGCCCATCGCCACCAAGCCCCTGGTGGTCATCGATCCGGGCCATGGCGGCATAGACAGCGGCGCCGAAGCCTCCAACGGTATTCGCGAAAAGGATATCGTGCTGGCCTTTTCCCTGCGCCTTCAGGAATTGCTGGTCGCTTCGGGCCGGTTCGACGTGGCCCTGACCCGCGAGGACGACACCTTCCTCAAGCTTGAAGAGCGCGTGGCCCTGGCCCGCTCCAACAAGGCGGATCTCTTCATCTCCATCCATGCCGACAGCTTCCAGCAGCCCGAGATTCGCGGCGCCAGCGTCTATACGCGTGACGAGAATGCCACCGACGTGCTCGACAAGGTGCTGGCCGACAACGAGAACAAGACCGACATCATCGCCGGCTTCGCCATGCCGCAAATAGCCCCGGAAGTGGTCGATATCCTGCTCGACCTGATGCGGCGCGAAATGCGCCACCAGTCCTTCCAGGCCGCGCAGGCCATTGTTCACCAGCTTGAGCCCAGCGTGCAGTTGCGGCGCTTTCCCGTGCGCCAGGCCGATTTTTTCGTGCTCCAGGCCCCCGATGTGCCCTCGGTGCTGGTCGAACTGGGCTTTTTGTCCAATGCCGACGACATGGCCAATCTGCTGCGCGGCGACTGGCAGGATCGCACCGCCGATGCGCTGGCGCGGGGCATTTCGACCTATTTCGACAGCTTGGCAGCCGATCCCTGATATGGCACACGCGCCGCACGCCGTCAGGCGCGCGCCCGGTTGTGATCCACAAGCGCGCTCGGTTCTGATATGATTCCGGCCTGAGGGGCGGCCTCGGAGAGAAGAGACTTTATGCTGCGTTTGCTCGGCTGGATGTTTGGCTTTGCGATGTTCGCCCTCCTGGCCGGCATCGGCGTGGTTGCCATCTATCTCACCCATATATCGTCCGAATTGCCCGACTATACCGTGCTCAAGGACTATCAGCCGCCCGTGACCACGCGCGTCCATGCCGCCGATGGCACGCTTCTGGCCGAATTTGCCCGCGAGCGGCGCCTGTTCCAGCCCATCGAGACCGTGCCGCCTCTGGTGGTGGAAGCCTTTCTCTCCGCCGAGGACAAGGATTTCTACACCCATGGCGGTATCGCCATAGACGGCATTTTCCGCGCCCTGCGCGACAATCTGCTGGCGCGCATGGATGGCAATAACGCCATTCAGGGCGGCGGCTCCTCCATCACCCAGCAGGTGGCCAAGAATTTCCTGCTCAGCTCCGAGCAGACCTGGGACCGCAAGGTGCAGGAGGCGCTTCTGGCCGTGCGCATCGAATCCACCTTCTCCAAGGACCGGATTCTGGAGCTTTACCTCAACGAGATTTTCCTCGGCCTCAACTCCTATGGCGTGGCGGCGGCGGCGCTCAATTATTTCGACAAGGCGCTTTATCAGCTCACCCTCAGCGAGGCCGCCTATATCGCGGCGCTCCCCAAGGGCCCGAACAATTACCACCCCTTCCGCCGCCCCCAGGCCGCCGTCGAGCGGCGCAACTGGGTCATCGACCGCATGGTCGAAAATGGCTATGTAGGCGCCGACGAGGCAGCCGAGGCCAAGGCCGAGCCGCTCAATGTCAGCCCTCGCGCCGGCGGCAGCCAGCTCTATTCGGCCGAATATTTCACCGAGGAAGTGCGGCGCGAGCTGGCCAAGCTCTATGGCGAGGATCAGCTTTATGGCGGCGGGCTTTCGGTGCGCACCACGCTTGAGCCGCGCTTGCAGGAATTTGCCCGCCGGGCGCTGATGGATGGCCTGATGGCCTATGACCGGGCCCG
>NZ_JAUCDN010000360.1:0-3175 GCF_034675085.1 Devosia sp. | reverse complement strand
GCACTTCCTGCCCGACGTCTACGTCACCTGCGACGTCTGCAAGGGCAAGCGCTACAACCGCGAGACCCTGGAAGTGCAGTTCAAGGGCAAGTCCATCTCCGATGTGCTCGACATGACCATCGACGAGGGCGTCGACTTCTTCTCCGCCGTGCCGGTCATCCGCGACAAGTTCGCCACGCTCCAGCGCGTCGGGCTGGGCTATGTCAAGATCGGCCAGCCCGCCACCACGCTGTCCGGCGGCGAGGCGCAGCGCGTCAAGCTTTCCAAGGAGCTGTCCAAGCGCGCCACCGGCCGCACCCTCTATATGCTCGACGAGCCGACCACGGGCCTGCACTTCCACGACGTGGCCAAGCTCCTCGAAGTTCTCCACGAGTTGGTCGATGGCGGCAACACCGTCGTCGTCATCGAGCATAATCTGGAGGTCATCAAGACCGCCGACTGGATCATCGACCTCGGCCCCGAGGGCGGCGATGGCGGCGGCGAGATCGTCGCGGTGGGCACGCCCGAAGAGGTGGCGGAAAATCCGCGCTCCCACACCGGCCATTTCCTCAAGCAGGTCATGGCCCGCCGCCCCCATTTCGCCACCCGCGCCGCCGAGTGAAAATCGGGGACGGTTAGGGGACGAAACGCGACACTCGGCGCTAACAGTCCGTTAGCGCAAACGCCCCCGATGCGAAGACGCGTTATGGCGGTTTTACGTCCGAAGCGTGAAATCGCCATGCACTGGACGCATGGAACGCTTGCCGCGCCGGCCATGGCGGTGCGGTACGAAACGGCTCATTCTCTGCCGGCCGCCGGATATTTTCGAGAGGAATGGACCATGTTCGTTCGAGCCGTTTGGCGCATCAGGCGCCTGGTCGACATCAAGCAGACGCTGCGGGAAATGGATGTTCCCTCCACCCGCCAGGCCGACATGCTGGGCGTGAGCGGCCCGGATTTCTCCAGGATGACCCGCGCGCTGTTCGACCGCTGATCGCCGCCGGGCAAGCCCTGCAAGACGCGCATGGCTTATTTGACAAATCCCCCTCTGCTCCTTCTCCCCAATCTGCCCTAGATATAGGCCGTAAACGAAAGGAGACTTCAAATGGACATTCGCAAGACGTTCAAGAAATGGGCCGCTTATCAGCAGACCGTGCGTGAGCTGGCCTCGCTCGACAATCGTCAGCTCAATGACCTGGGTATTTCGCGCGCCGACATCAACCGGATCGCCCGCGACCATGCCAGCGCCCTGTAAGATTTACTGCCCCCTTACTGCTGGCGCCGCAGATCGAACAGCCGCTTCTCTCTGAGACGCGGCTGTTTTTTATTGCCTTTCGCCTTTTATCCACTCAGGCCCCGCCTTCTGATAGTCTTGTGGCCCTGATGGCGCATATGCATGTTGCGCGCCCCATCCCCGCTTGCTATCTGCCCGGCCATGTCGACATCCCAATCCATTCACATCATCGGCGGCGGCCTTGCGGGCTCGGAAGCGGCCTGGCAGGCGGCAGAGGCCGGCGCCCGGGTCGTGCTCCACGAAATGCGCGGCGTCACCACCACCGACGCCCATCAGACCGACAGCCTTGCCGAACTGGTCTGCTCCAACAGCTTCCGCTCCGACGATTACGAGCAGAACGCCGTCGGCCTGCTACATGAGGAAATGCGCCGCTGCAATTCCCTCATCATGCGCGCTGCCGACCGGCACAAGCTGCCCGCCGGCGGGGCGCTGGCAGTGGACCGCCACGGCTTTTCCGCCGCCGTCACCGAGGCGCTGCAAGCCCATCCCAACATCGAAATCCTGCGCGAGGAAATCGCTGGCTGGCCGCCCGAAGACTGGCGCCACGTCATCATCGCCACCGGCCCCCTCACCTCCCCGGCGCTGGCTGAGGCGATCCTTGCGCGCACCGGCGAGGATGCGCTGGCCTTTTTCGACGCCATCGCGCCCATCGTCCATTACGACAGCATCGACATGGACATCGCCTGGGCGCAGTCGCGCTACGACAAGGCCGGCCCCGGCGGCACCGGCGCCGACTATCTCAACTGCCCCCTGGACAAGGACCAGTACATGGCCTTTGTCGAGGCGCTGAAGACCGCGCCCCTGCACGAATTCAAGGATTGGGAGAAGGTCCCCTATTTTGACGGCTGCCTGCCCATCGAGGTCATGGCCGAGCGCGGCGTCGAGACCCTGCGCCACGGCCCGATGAAGCCGGTCGGGCTCACCAATCCCCGCAACCCTACGGTAAAACCCTATGCCATCGTGCAGTTGCGGCAGGACAATGCCCTGGGCACACTGTGGAACATGGTCGGGTTCCAGACCAAGATGCGCTACGGCATCCAGGCGGAAATCTTCCGCATGATTCCGGGGCTGGAAAATGCACAATTCGCCCGGCTGGGCGGGCTGCATCGCAACACCTTTATCAATTCTCCCAAGGTGTTGCAGGCCGATCTTAAACTGAAAGCTGATCCACGCATCCGTTTCGCCGGCCAGGTAACGGGGGTGGAAGGCTATGTCGAAAGCGCCGCCATCGGCCTCATCACCGGGCGCCTCACCGCCGCCGAGGCCCGCGGCGAAACCCTGCCCACCCCGCCGGTCACCACCGCCCTGGGGGCGCTGGTCGCCCATATCACCGGCGGCCATATCGAGGCCGAAAGCTATAGCGGCGCCCGCAGCTTCCAGCCGATGAACATCAATTTCGGCCTTTTCCCGGAAGTCGCCATCACCCGTCCCGAAGGCGTAACCCGCTGGCGCGGCACAGAAAAAACCATCGCCAAGCGCAAAGCGATCACCTCGCGGGCCCTGGAAGCATTGCAGGGCTGGGCATAAGCCCCACCCACCGGGTCATTCCGGCGCAGGCCGGAATCCATGTTCGCATGCTTCCATGCGCTCTGGTGCCGGGGGAGAGCCTTCAGCCTGGATTCCGGCCTGCGCCGGAATGACACCGTGCTTGGGAGTACCGTTCGGGGTTGCCCTACCGGCTCCGCCAGTTCCACCAGGCCAGCCGCAGGATCTTGCGCCAGTCAGCCTCATCCGGCGCCGGCGCGAACACCCCGGCCTTGCGGTCCATCAGGGTCAATTGCCGCCGCAGCACCGCGGTCTGGGCAAAGGCCGGGCGCAACCGCGCCGGCAGCGCGGCAATGGCCGTATCGGCCTTGTCGAGGTGATCGGCGGCCAGCTCGGCGAACTGGCCCAGGGCCGCGC
>NZ_JAUCDN010000359.1:0-3176 GCF_034675085.1 Devosia sp. | reverse complement strand
GCGCGCGCCTTTTCCGTTTCCTGCTTCAGCTTTTCCGCCTTGGTGCGGCCGAACAGGATGCGGTTCTGCTCAGCCTGCGTTTCTTTGTCGGCGCGGGCCTTGTGCTTGCGGGCGGTGCGAAGATTGATGATGTCGGCCATGGGCGATCCGTCGGGTTGCGGAGCGCTTCTTACCACATCAGGGGATGAAGGGGCAGGAAACCAGCACCACCCGCCCCTTGGCGGTGAGGATCGCCGCCTCATAGGTGAAGGCATCGGCGAAATACGAGGCTTCCACCATGATCGCGCCCGGCGAGATATGGTCGGCGAAGGCGTCGTCGAAATTGACCGTCTCGTCGGTGATCATGTCCATGGCGAAGAACTTGCCGGGTCGGGCCGTCGCCGGATCGAGGAAGGTGAAACTGGTGGGCTCCTCGATGCGCAGCAGCCCCGCCGGGGTGTAAGGCCCCTCCAGGTCCGAGGTGCAATCGAAATCACCCAGCATCTGCGCCTGCGCGGGCAGCACCAGGCCGGCCGCCAGGCTGGCGGCGAACAGCATACGGATCATGGCGTTTTCCTCCTGCCCCGACAATGGCGCGGCAGGAGGCGGCGGCCTACCCCTGTTCGGGGGCGGCTTACACCAGCCGGCTTTGATCCATGGCGGCGGCGATGAAGCTGGTGAACAGCGGATGCGGCTCGAAGGGGCGCGACTTCAGCTCGGGGTGGAACTGCACGCCGATGAACCAGGGATGGTCGGTGCGCTCCACGATTTCCGGCAGGCGCCCGTCCGGCGAAACCCCGGAGAACAGCAGGCCGTGCTTTTCCAGCACCTTGCGATATTCCATGTTCACCTCATAGCGGTGGCGATGGCGCTCGGAGATGCGGGTGGTGCCATAGATGTCGGCGACGCGGCTGCCGCGGGTGAGTTGGGCCGGATAGGCGCCCAGGCGCAGCGTGCCGCCCAGATCGCCTTCGCTGGCGCGGGTCTCGGTTTCGTTGCCCTTGGCCCATTCGGTCATCATGCCCACCACCGGCTCCTTGGTCGGGCCGAATTCGGTGGAGGAGGCCTGCTTGATGCCGGCGGTGTTGCGCGCCGCCTCGACGCAGGCCATCTGCATGCCGAAGCAGATGCCGAAATAGGGCACGTCCTTGACGCGGGCGAAGCGCGCCGCCTCGATCTTGCCGGCCGAGCCGCGCTCGCCGAATCCGCCCGGCACCAGGATGCCATGCACATGTTCGAGATAGGGCGCCGGATCGTCGCGCTCGAACACTTCCGAGTCGATCCATTGCAGATTGACCTTCACCCGGTTGGCGATGCCGCCATGGTTGAGCGCTTCGGAAAGCGACTTATAGGCGTCCTTGAGGCCGGTATATTTGCCCACGATGGCGATATTGACCTCGCCTTCGGGGTTGTGCAGGCGCTGCGAAACCTCCTCCCAGGCCGAAAGATCGGGCGCGGGCGCGTCGGTAATGCCGAAGGCGGCGAGGATTTCCCGGTCCAGCCCTTCCTTGTGATAGGCCAGCGGCACGTCATAGATGGAAGAGACGTCCAGCCCCTGGATGACGGCGCTTTCGCGTACATTGCAGAACAGGCTGAGCTTCTTCTTTTCCCCTTCGGGAATGGGCCGGTCGCAGCGCACCAGCAGCACGTCGGGCGCGATGCCGATGGAGCGCAGTTCCTTGACCGAATGCTGGGTCGGCTTGGTCTTGAGCTCGCCTGCCGAGGGGATATAGGGCATCAGCGTCAGGTGCAGATAGGCGGCGTGGCCGCGCGGCAGGTCGTTGCCGAGCTGGCGGATGGCCTCGAAAAAGGGCAGCCCCTCGATATCGCCCACCGTGCCGCCGATCTCGACCAGCACGAAGTCGAAATCCTCATTGCCTTCGAGGACGAAATTCTTGATCGCGTCTGTGACGTGGGGAATGACCTGCACGGTCGCGCCCAGGAACTCGCCCCGGCGTTCCTTGGCCAGCAATTCCGAATAGATGCGGCCGGTGGTGATGTTGTCGCGCTTATTGGCCGAGCGGCCGGTGAAGCGCTCATAATGGCCCAGGTCGAGATCGGTCTCGGCCCCGTCATCGGTGACGAAGACCTCGCCATGCTGGGTGGGCGACATCGTGCCCGGATCGACATTGAGATAGGGGTCGAGCTTGCGCAGGCGGACCTTGTAGCCGCGCGCCTGCAACATGGCGCCCAGAGCCGCCGAAGTCAGACCTTTACCCAGGGAGGAGACCACGCCTCCGGTGATGAATACGTACCGAGCCATGGGCAATCACCTTAAACACATCAGCATCGATTCGTAGAGCGGCAAGCCGGCCCTACACAAAAAAGAAGAAGGGGATGTTTCCATCCCCCTCTTGCGGTTCGCCTTGCGGCGGTCAGTTGCTCGCCGGAGCGGCCGGTTCGTCGGCCGGCGCTTCCGGCACCGGCAGGTCCGAGCTCATGGCGTTGCCATTGGCGGCGGGTGCTTCGGTGGCCGGCGTCTGGTCGGCCGGAACCGGCAGGTCGGAAGCACTCGAGCCGCCCTGCATGGCGCTCAGCGCATCCAGCGCATTGGTCGGCGCGCCTTCCTGCCCGGCGGTCGCCCGCTCGAGAATGCCCGAAGTGCCGCGATCCAGCTCCGACAGCACGGTCAGGCCGATGGCCGTCACGAAGAACAGCGTCGCCAGAACCGCCGTGGTGCGGGTCAGAAGATTCGCCGAACCGCGCGCGGTCATGAAGCCGCCGCCACCCCCGCCAATGCCCAGCGCACCGCCCTCGGAGCGCTGCAGCAGGATCACCACGATCAGCGCCAGGACGATCAGCAGATAGGCCACAATCAGGACGTTTGCCATTGTGTCTTTCGTCTATCGGTCTTTTCAAAGATGGCGCGTCATACACGCACCGCGCGGCAAATGCCAGAGGCCGGACGGAATTTCCGCCCGCCGCCGACACCGGTCCGCGATCACACAGCCGAGATAATGGTCGAGAAGTCCTTTGCCAAGAGGCTGGCGCCCCCTACCAACCCGCCATTGACATTGTCGATGGCCAGGATTTCCCGGGCATTTTGCGGCTTGAGCGAGCCGCCATAAAGAATATGGATGCGCTGGCCCGCCTCCCCGAACCGCTCCGCCAGCACCTGGCGGATCGAAGCATGCATCTGGGCAATGTCGTCATTGCCCGGCGTACGGCCGGTGCCGATGGCCCAGATCGGCTCATAG
>NZ_JAUCDN010000358.1:0-3197 GCF_034675085.1 Devosia sp. | reverse complement strand
CTGGGACTGCCATGGCCTGCCCATCGAATGGAAGATCGAGGAGCAGTATCGCGCCCGCGGCAAGGACAAGAACGACGTTCCCGTCATCGAATTCCGCCAGGAATGCCGCGCCTTCGCCGAGCAATGGGTCGATATCCAGCGCGACGAGTTCAAGCGCCTGGGCATTTTGGGCGAATGGGCCCAGCCCTATCTCACCATGAGCTTCGATGCCGAGGCGCAGATCGCGCGCGAGCTGATGAAGGTCTCCACGTCCGGCCAGCTCTATCGCGGCTCCAAGCCCGTCATGTGGTCGGTGGTCGAGCGCACCGCCCTGGCCGAAGCCGAAATCGAATACCAGGACTATGAGAGCGACACCATCTGGGTGAAATTCCCGGTGGTGATGACTGCTCTTGGCGCAGGTGCGCGATGGACCGATGGCAGCGCAGAAAGCTTGCGCGAATTGGCACAGGATGACCTCGATGCAAAGGAATTGCTTCGCTCCGCATCGGTCGTCATCTGGACCACCACACCTTGGACGATTCCCGCTAATCGCGCGATTTCGTTCTCGAGCCGGATCTCTTATGGGCTATACGAAGTCACTGACGCGCCAACAGAAAACTGGGCCAAAGTCGGCGACAGACTGATCCTGGCCGACAAACTCGCTGCTGAGGTGCTTGCTAAGGCTAAGGTCACCGGTTTCGAGAAACGCGCAACGGTTACTGCTGGGCAACTCAACGCCCTCACCACCGCCCATCCCCTGCGCGGCCTCGCCGGCGGCTACGAATTTGCCGTGCCCCTGCTCGATGGCGAACACGTCACCGACGATGCCGGCACCGGGTTCGTCCATACCGCGCCGGGCCATGGCCTCGATGACTTCGGCATCTGGATGGACTCCACCCGCCTGTTGCAGGATCGCGGCATCGATCCGTCCATCCCCTATGCCGTGGACGATGCCGGCTACTACACCAAGGACGCGCCCGGTTTCGATGGCGCTCGCGTCATCGACGATAACGGCAAGAAGGGCGATGCCAATAACCGCGTCATCGCCGCCCTGGCCGAAGCAGGCAATATCATCGCCCGTGGCCGGGTGAAGCACCAGTATCCCCACTCCTGGCGCTCTAAGAAGCCGGTAATCTTCCGCAACACCCCGCAATGGTTCGTCTATATGGACAAGCCGATCGAGGGCGCGGAAGGCGATACCTTGCGCGCCCGCGCGCTCAATGCCATCGACGCCACCAAATTCTACCCCGCCGCCGGGCAGAACCGCCTGCGCGCCATGATCGCCGACCGCCCCGACTGGGTGCTGTCGCGCCAGCGCGCCTGGGGCGTGCCGATCACCGTCTTCGTCAATAAAAAGACCAGCGAAATCCTCAAGGACGAGGCGGTCAATCACCGCATCGCCCAGTCCTTCGAGGCCGAAGGTGCGGACGCCTGGTACAAGCCCGGCGCCGCGCAGTTCTATCTCGGCGAGGCCCACAAGGCCGAGGATTACGAGATGGTCATGGACGTGCTCGACGTCTGGTTCGATAGCGGCTCCACCCATTCCTTCGTGCTGCGCAACAAGCAGAAATGGCCGCATCTGAAATTCCCGGCCTCGATGTATCTGGAAGGCTCGGACCAGCATCGCGGCTGGTTCCATTCCTCCCTGCTCGAAAGCTGCGCCACCAATGGCCATGCCCCTTACGAGAGCGTGCTCACCCATGGTTTCACCATGGATGGGGAAGGGCGCAAGATGAGCAAGTCGCTGGGCAATACCGTTGCCCCGCAGGACATCATCAAGCAGTTCGGCGCCGATATCCTGCGCCTCTGGGTCGCCTCCGCCGACTATTCGGAAGATTTGCGCCTGGGCAAGGAGATCATCCAGACCACGGTGGATGCCTATCGCAAGCTGCGCAACACCCTGCGCTGGCTGCTGGGCAATCTCGCCCATTTCCGCGCGGACGACGTGGTTGACGTGGCCGACATGCCCGAGTTGGAGCGGCTGATGCTGCACCGGCTGGCCCAGCTCGATGCCGGCGTGCGCGCCGCTTACAAGGAATATGACTATCGCAGGATCGTCACGCTCCTCTCCAATTTCATGAATATCGAGCTCAGCGCCTTCTATTTCGATATCCGCAAGGATGCGCTTTATTGCGACCCAATTTCCTCGCTCACCCGCCGCTCGGCGTTGACCGTGCTCGATCTGCTGTTCAATTGCCTCACCGCATGGCTGGCGCCCATCCTGGTCTTCACCATGGAGGAATGCTGGCTCGAACGGCACCCCGAGCCCGGTTCGTCCGTGCATCTGCGGCTTTTCCCCGAGGTGCCCGCCGCCTGGCTCGATGACGAACTGGCGGCCAAATGGACCCTGATCCGCGCCGTCCGCCGCGTCGTCACCGGCGCGCTGGAAGTCGAGCGCCGCGAAAAGCGCATCGGCTCCTCGCTCGAAGCTGCCCCGAAAGTGTTCATCGAGGATGCGCGCTATCTCGAAGCGCTCAAGGGGCAGGACCTGGCGGAAATCGCCATCACTTCCGCCATCGAGATCGTCTCGGGCACGGGCGGAGGCTTCACCCTCGATGATGTTCCCGGTGTCGCTGTCGAGCCGGCTCTGGCCCAGGGCCGACGCTGCGCCCGCTCGTGGAAAATCCTGCCAGAAGTGGGCTCCGACCCCGACTACCCCGATGTCTCCCCCCGCGACGCCCAGGCCCTGCGCGAACGCGAAGCGGCGGGGTTGTGAGCCGGGCAGCATGGGACCCCATCCCCGGAGCGGCACCTCCCCCTTGACGGCTGGGAGGGGGTGCCGAAAGCCCCGATATCGGGGCCAAACACCCCCCACCCTTGATCCCTCCCCGCAAGGGTGAGGGTGACGACTGAGCCCTCGGTGATAGCCTCCACAGAGGAACGGAAAGCCGGAGACGCCATGAGAATGCCCGCCCCATCCCTGCGTTACCCCTCCTGGCTCGCCTCCCTGATGGCCGCCATCCTCGCCTTCGGCATCGACCGGGCCCAGAAGGGCTTCCACATCGCGCCCGATTGCATGGCGCCGGGCGAAGCCAGATGCGTCGAGGTCTTCACCAGCTACGTGCCCTTTTCCATGACTGGCTGGCGCGGCGGCGAGGTGGTGCGCGTCACCGATTTCTTCGATTATGTGCTGGTGTGGAACACTGGTATTTCCTATGGGCTGCTCGATGGCCTGCCGGTCTGGGCGCTGGGCCTGGTCATGCTGGTGGCCATCATCG
>NZ_JAUCDN010000357.1:0-3201 GCF_034675085.1 Devosia sp. | reverse complement strand
ACCAGGCCAATACCGGCCAGATCCGCGACCCGGACCTGATCTATCCCGGCCAGGTCTTCGATTTGCCCAACTAAACCGGGCACAAAATGGCCCGCCGCCAGGCGGGCCATTGATTATTCGGTTGAGAAGCCCCATTTTATCGTCAAATGACGATAAACGATCCCGATCCCATGCACGACGACGATATTGCCACCATCATGCGGGCGATGGGCCACCCCGTAAGGCTCAACATCCTGCGCATCCTGGCCCGCCAGGAGCGGGGCGAGTGTTGCTGCGCCGATGTCACCGACGAATTGACCCTGGCCCAGTCCACTGTGTCCCAGCACATCAAGGTGTTGCTCGACGCCGGCCTAATCGAGCGCCGCCCGCGCGGCACCCGCAATTGCTACATCGTCCAGCATGAGCGCCTGGCCGCCTTGGGCGCGGCCTATACCGGGATGATCGCCGAGTTCGGCAATGTCGCCCCCCGGCTGGAAGCGGAAACCGCCTGATGGCCCTCGACAGCGTTGAAAAAAAGCCGTCCGTCAGCGCGGACGAAGGCTCCATTGTCTCCACGATCCGCAATCTGTGGGCCTATATGTGGCCGGCCGGCCGGCCCGACCTGCGCCTGCGCGTACTGCTGGCCATTGCTGCCCTTCTGGTCAGCAAGGTCGCCACCACCCTTGTCCCCTTCGCCTATAAGGGCATTATCGACGGCCTGGATGGCTCGGGCGAGCATGGCGCCCTCATTCTGGGCCTTTCCGTGCCCATCGCGCTGGCCGTCGCCTATGCGCTGGGCAATGTCATCGATGCCGGCTTCCAGCAATTGCGCGACGTGCTCTTTGCCAGTGTCGGCCAGCATGCCGTGCGCAAGCTGGCGCTGGAGACCTTCGAGCATCTGCACCGGCTGTCGCTGCGTTTCCATCTTGCCCGGCGCACGGGCGGGCTGAGCCGCGTCATCGAGCGCGGCACCAAGGGCATCGAGACCATCGTGCGCTTCACGATGCTCAACATCATGCCCACGCTGGTGGAATTTGCCATCACCGCCGTCATTTTCGCCTGGATGTTCGGCTGGACCTATCTCGGCGTACTGGTGGTGATGGTCTGGGCCTATCTCTATTTCACCATCAAGGCTTCGAACTGGCGCATCGCCATCCGCCGCGACATGAACGAGAGCGACACCGACGCCAATGGCAAGGCGGTCGATAGCCTGCTCAACTACGAAACGGTCAAATATTTCACCAATGAAGGCATGGAGGCCCAGCGCTTCGACGCCTCCATGGCCGGCTATGAGCGCTCGGCTATCCGCATCTGGACCTCGCTGGGCCTGCTTAATTTCGGCCAGGCGGTTATCTTTTATGCCGGCCTATTGGTCATTTCCATCATGGCGGTGCGCGGCGTGCTCGACGGCACGCTGACCCTGGGCGATTTCGTGCTGCTCAATACCTTCCTGATGCAGGTCTACCGGCCGCTCAACTTCATCGGCTTCGTCTATCGCGAGCTGCGCCAGGGCCTTACCGATATCGAGGCCATGTTCCGCCTGCTCGATCAGGACCCCGAGATTGAGGATAGCCCCGGCGCCCTGCCGTTGGCCATCGCCGGCCCGGTCATCCGCTTCGACAACGTCGCTTTTCACTACGATCCCGAGCGCCCCATCCTCAAGGGCGTCAGCTTCGAGGTGCCCGCCGGCAAGACCGTGGCCATTGTCGGCCCCACCGGTGCCGGAAAATCCACCATCTCCCGGCTGCTCTACCGCTTCTACGACGTCACCGCCGGCGCCATCACCATCGATGGACAGGATCTGCGCGACATCACCCAGAAGAGCCTGCGCGACGCCATCGGCATGGTGCCGCAGGATACGGTGCTGTTCAACGAAACCATTGGCTACAATATCGAATATGGCCGCCCCGGCGCCAGCGATGCCGAAATCCATGCTGCAGCCGACATGGCCCAGGTCGGTGCGTTCATTGAGGCGCTGCCCCATGGCTATGAGACGCCGGTGGGCGAGCGCGGGCTCAAGCTTTCGGGCGGCGAAAAGCAGCGCGTCGCCATTGCCCGCACCATTCTCAAATCGCCCTCCATCCTCATTCTCGATGAGGCCACCTCGGCCCTCGATACTCAGACGGAACGCGATATCCAGTCGGCGCTGGACGACGTTTCGCGCAACCGCACCACGGTGGTCATCGCCCACCGCCTCTCCACCGTCATCAATGCCGATGAAATCCTGGTGCTGCGCGAGGGCGTCGTCGCCGAGCGCGGCAATCATGCGGCGCTGCTGGCCCTGGACGGCCTTTATGCCCAGATGTGGAACCGCCAGCGCGAGGCCAGCGAGGCCGAGGAGAAGCTGCGCCGGAGCACCAACGACCCCGACGGTTTCGTCAAGCGCGGCACCCCGGCCGCCGAGTAGGGCAGGGCGCCATGCATTGCCCCATGACAAAAAGGCCCGCATCGCTGCGGGCCTTTCTTCCGGTGCGGTGCCAGCCTATTCGGCCGCCTCGGGCCGGCTGGCGGGGCCGTTCTGCGGCTTGTCGCCCAGGCCGGCTTCCTTGCTGACGATGTAGCGCCTGGCGCCATCGGCTTCCTCGGGAATTTCGACGGCCATGCCGTCGAAGCCTGCGGGAACGGCGGCCGGCTTGCGATCGCGGCGGGAGAGGAAATTGCGCAGCCGCCCGCCCTGATGGCTGAGCCACCTGATCTGCTTCCACATGACGCTGGGAGCGGTGATCATCACCGGAACCATGACCAGCGTCAGCGCCGTGGAGAAGAACAGGCCCGAAACCAGCGCCGCCGACAGATGGATGAACCAGGATCCGGCCAGCCCCCCCACCACGATTTCACGGCGCAGGAAGTCGAATTCCACATTGGCCCACATCGGGATGACGCCCAGCGCCGTGAGGAAGGCGGTGAGCAGCACCGGCCGCACGCGCTGCGCGGTGGTCAGCAGCATGGCCTTGACGGCCTCCACCCCCTGATGGCGGTGGTAGTCGTTATAGGTATCGATGAGCACGATGCCGTTCTTCACCACGATGCCGGCCAGCGCCACGATGCCGAGGCCGGTCATGATGGCCGAAAAGCTCATTCCGGTGACCAGCATGCCCAGCAGCACGCCGGCAACCGACATGATGACGGTCGAGAGCGTCACCAGCACCTGATAGAAGCTGTTATATTCCAGCAGCAGGATGAAGAAGATCAGGAACATGGCCATGCCGAAGGCCTGGACGA